>NZ_JBGLYV010000007.1:0-104003 GCF_047304225.1 Pseudomonas sp. Pseusp3
GCCATTTGGTGGTCAGTGGAAATGCAAATGCTTGGTCAACGGGAATGCTTTTGGCGGTCAAATAGCGTGCAATTTTGCACCCACGCACAACCTTTCCTCCGTTTGGCCCTATAAGACCGCTCATTCTCACTGGCGACTTGCGGGGCTCTGATTCCTGGAAGAATAGAAGTCACGTCGCGACATACAGCTATCTCAGTCAATATATAAACCTTAAAAGTCGATACCAAACCGTTAAGGATGTTCATGTCAATGGGTCTTTGCTCAACCATTCAAGTTGAACTGGAGAACTCATCACTTGGCACATAAACATCCAACCCAAGCCCAAATCGGGCGCATGATCGCGAAACACCGGACCTAGCGTAATCTGACCCAAGAAGAGGTGGCTGAGCGCATGGGGATCGGCAGTGAAGCCATATCGCTCCTGGAGCGGGGTGTGGTGGAGCTTTCCGTGGTCAAGCTGATGCAGTTAGCGGATATTTTCGACTGCAGGATGGATGAACTGCTGACGGAGTTGAGCAATCGTCTCAATGACCAGGGCCAGATGATCGCGGGTCTGCTGAGCGGTCTGAAAGAAAGCGCCCCTGCCTTTATCCTGGCTACTGTCGAACAATTGGCTACTCATTTATGCACTCGCATTCGATATAGGGGCTGCCGAGGGGGGACGCCTTCTGCCTTGACGTCGTCCCACCCTCTCTGCTGTAGTGCCGCAGGATCATCGCCAACGGCGACCCAAGACCGACTCGCTCCGGGCAGCTCGGTCGAACTCTTAGAGTTCGGAGCCTTCTCTTCTGCGGGATGTCGTTCCCGTTTTGTGCTCGACCTGATCGTAGAGGCAGATGACCACTGTTGCCCTAGGGCAACAGTGGTCATCTGCTTCGGCGATCGTATTCAGTCCCGGAGCTCGCCGGGGAAACACTGGGCACCTTTTGTGCGCGGATGCGTGCCAGCACGTTCTGACCCAGGCCACGACAAGGGTCGGTTGGCGAATCATGGCGCAGTTAGACCAAGTTTTGCGAGGAGCTTGTGACTGCATAAGACCGCCAAAGGTGGCTTTTCTGTTCCTCGCCTGGCACCCCGCCAGGCCCACTCTTCACTTTCTTCAGTCCAGTGACTACCACTGTATTCCGGCCATAAAAAATCGGGTTGCAGCGTCTTGACGCTCCCCTGTGACAGGCTTATACAAAGGGCGTGGTTCGCTGTCGTTGACGGCCCAGCCCAGGTAGCTTGAACCTTCAAGGCTACGCCACATTCGTGGTGGTTTACCCAAGTGCGATCAGCGTTCGGAGGCTCGCACGGTTACCGCTTCAGCGGTGATGAATGCCCACTACCGCAAGTTCGCGGATCACTACCGCGGATTTTCTTCTGCTTCACCGCTATTCCCCAGACACATCGTTCTGATCGTCATCGGCTTGCCGGTGACGAGTCGCTCATCGCTTGCCTTCACCTTACCCACCCTGACGGGGGCTCACTTCCCCGTCAGGGACTGTGCGTCACCGTTTTCCCTTGAAACAGGAGAACCACCATGGTCCACGCCAACCACTCCCAAGAAGCAACTACATACTTCAATCTGCACACTGTCGGTATCGGTTACCTCAACCGTGTTCGTGAAGTACAAGTCCGCCGCGGCCAGCCGTTCATGGCCTGCGATATCGCCGCCCTGCACGGTGCCACCGATGCGGTCGAGTACACCCGCTTTGACTGCAAAGTCGCTGGGGGTGAAGCTGAACGTTTGATTCGTCTCTATATGGACGCCGTCAACGCCGAGAAAAAGGTCTTGCTGTCGTTCCGTATCGGCGATCTGTGGATCGATCCATTTCTCTACGAGAAAGGCGATAAACAAGGCCAACCGGGCGCCAGCCTGAAAGGTCGTTTGCTGTTCATCGACTGGATCAAGGTCAACGGCACGTTCGAGTACAAAGCGCCCGCCAGGCAGGAAGCAACAGCACCTGCAGAGCAAGCGCCGATCAATGAACCCTCTCCAACGTCGGTTGATGCCGAAGCTGAGGAGACCGAATACCCAACAGAGGCTCGGGTTGAACCTGAATCTCTACCCGCTCCACGCACGGCCCACCGTGATGCCACCCCTACCGTTCAGTCCGCCTGAACAAGCCACGATGTTCCTCATCAAGGCGCTCTCTCGAGCGCCTTTTCTGTAATCAGCACAGGAGAACCTACATGGAATCCTTCTGGCTTTGCGACGACTGCCTGTTCGCGGCTGCTTACGAGGACTACAGCACGTTATCGCTCTACTACACGACGGATGAAATCGGGAAGCGTATCGCCGGTATCCATCGTGGACTGGTTCGGTTATTGCCCTTCAGTGCCGACTTCGATCCCGAAACCGGCAGGGGAATCAAAGCCTTTTCCCCATTGCCCTGCGACGGTTGTGACTCACCCCTGCACGGTCAACGCCACCGATTCACTCGGCTGTAAACAGCGCGCAATCGGCTAATGCCGGCGACTCTCTATCCACCTCGGGGACACCACGCCCCTCGGGTGTGTACCCCTGATTGTTCCCTTCGGAGGTACCACCATGAGCACCCAACTCACACTCATTGAAACCTCGGATTTCGAGGCTGATCGTATCGCCCAAGAAAACCAGCTGATCGACGAAGCACTGCATATTCTAGATCGCCGGCTGTTCACCCGCGGCCCGAACCTAACATCGCCTGACGCTGTGGCCTCATACCTAAAACTGCACCTTGCGCAACAAGAGCATGAAGTCTTCGGTGTCATTTTTCTCGATGCCAAGCACCGGGTGCTGGCGTTCGAAGTGCTCTTTCACGGCAGCATTGATGGGGCCAGCGTTTACCCCCGCCAAGTCGTTAAGCGCACCCTAGTGCATAACGCTGCGGCCGCCATTTTTGTTCACAACCACCCCTCAGGTTGTACAGAACCCAGCCAGGCGGATCGCGCCTTAACCGCACGGTTGAAAGAGACTTTGGCCTTGATCGAAGTGCGCGTACTGGATCACTTCATCGTAGGTGAAGGTCACCCTCTCTCCCTTGCCGAACATGGCTGGCTTTAACCCTTACAGGCGCCTTCGGGCGCCTTGTTCATTTTCGTGGTCCAGAGAGTCACTATGAACTGCCCTCTCTTGAGATCAGAGTTGATCTCAACCGAGATCTGTAACGTTTGGCGTCCCTTTAATGGAGTCATTTGCGTTCGCTAGAAACGTTGAAATTGCCTGCGCCAATGCGTCGTAAAAAGCCTCCACTGGCTCGACACCCTGCGCACGCAGACTGCCGTGCAGCAAGCCTTTGCCCAGGTAGAGGCTGACTGGAACATGGTCAGCCTCAAGTGCATCCCGGTAGGCGTAGCCTTCGTCACGCAGAATGTCGAACTCGGCGACACCAATGAAAGCCGGTGCGAGCCCTCTAAAGTTGTCGGCCATCAGCGGCATTGCCGATGCCTCGCTACGCATTTGAACCGTAGGGAGGTAGCGTTCGAAAGAACCTGCCAGCCCCGTAGTCGACAGCAACGGCGCGTCGGTATAGAGGGTCGCCGAAGGCTGGAAGGTTTCGGTGGTCAATACGGGATAAACCAAGGCCTGCCCCAGAGGCTGTTGCTCGCCCTTGTCACGTAACGTCATGCACAGTCCCGCTGCCAACGTACCTCCGGCACTGTCGCCACAGACCACCAGTTGTTGGCGACTCAAATCATCCCCTAACTCGCCGGCCCGCAAGGCATTCCAGACCATCAGGCTGTCGTCCAGCGCCGCAGGATAGGGATGCTCGGGCGCCAAACGATAAGCCACCGCGACAATAACCAGGTTCAGCCGTTTGGCCAGCGCATAAACGAACCAGTCGTGGGTATCCAGGTGGCCTAGATCCCAGCCGCCGCCATGCAAGTAAAGCAGTACCGGCCAAGCTTGTTTTGGGGCAGCGCCCGAAGGCTTGTAAAGACGAATCGGCAGATTGCCAAGCGCCGTGTCGGTGATCTGCAGGCCCTGAGGTTTGACCGGGGTGAAATGCCGACAGCCTCGTAGAAACGCCTCACGTCTGGCGTTGAGGCTGGCGTCGGCAGCCGCGAAGCCTTGGTTGACGCGCACAAACTCCTGCATCTCGAGAGACAAAGGATAACGCTCACGTTGAGACACGCTCATGGGACGGATGGCCTGTGTAATGAGTAAGGGGGGAGTCGTATTCGACTGTTCTTTTAACCACGCCAGTCAGTGCACCTGGCCACCAAACCGTTCAGCTCTGGTCGAACACGAAACAGACGCCCCGACGCAGGGGCGTTGCCCAGGGTTTCCATGGTCAGGTCGTGACGAGAACTGGTGATGTACAACATGTCTTTTTCCGGCCCGGCAAACGCCAGATCGGTGGGGCTTGGCACCGGCAAACCGATCGTCCGGTCGAGCCCGCCGTCTTCGCTGAAGCGCACCAGGCTCCAGCCATCGCGCAAGGTCGTCCACACGCCCCCCTGATCATCCAGCGCCAAGCCGCTCAAGCGTCCCGAGCCTTTGGGTAGAGACGCGAACCGTCGCACCGAGCTTGCCCCCGTCTGCATGACAAACAAGGTGCCGGAGTCGGGGCCTACGGCAAACAACGACTCGCCTTTGGCATCCCAGCAAAACGCGCTGATGCGCTCTTGAAATTGCCACGACGAGCGCAGTTCGCCTTGGGTATCCAGCTCACCGAGCGTGCAGCCGCCGGCGTTGCTCCGACACGCCCAAAGCGCGCCAGAGGGATGACTGGCCAGGCCAAGCAGTTGCTTGCCGGGCCAGTTGACCAAAGGATGCTCCTGCCCTTGCTTGTCGAGCAGAGACCAACCGTTGGCATGGGCGATCAGCAAACCATCGCGATGCAGTTCCATGGCACAGATCGGGGCGTCGAGTCGCGCAAAGATGCGTTCACCCAGCGCGTCGAGCACCCAGATTGCCGGGGCCAGGGTGTCCGCCCAATACAGTCCTTGGCTCGCTTCACACCAACGGGGAAAAGCGCCATTGAATGACCAGGCGCCCTCCACCAACTCGACTTCACTGTCGGCGATGCGCACGCTGGACTCACTCAACTGCGCCCCCACCCGCCGCGCCGCATCGGCCAGTTCCGGGCCCAGCAATTCAAGACGATCGAGGGTCAGCCGGTAAGCGGGCCCGGCAACACTCAGCGCGCCGCGAACCTTGCCCGCGTTGTCACGAATGGCAGCAGCGACACAGCGTACCCCCAGCACTATTTCCTCGTCGTCGATAGCGTAGCCACGGGCCCGGGTGATTTTCAGTTCGGTGTGCAAGCGACGCCGGTCAATGATGGTCAGCGGGGTAAGCGCGGTGAGGGTCAGCCCCTTGAGAATTTCTTCGCGACTGACTTCGTCCAGCGCCGCCAATATCGCCTTGCCCTGTCCCGTACAATAGACCGGCTTGCTCTGACCCAATGCTGCGGCCGAGCGCTGTGTGTGCGCTCCGTCACAACGCTCCAGCGACATGACCTGATTGCCATCCAGTACCGCGAGGTAGGACGTTTCGCCGGTCAGGTCGCGTAACGAGCGCAACTCGAAACTGGCGGCGGCCACCAGATCCGGCATCAGGTAGGCGTTGCGCACCAGTTCCAAATAGCGGAACCCCAACCGATAAACCTTACGCAGCGGATCGCGGCGAATCATGCCGCGCTCGATCAAGCTAGCAATGATCCGGTACAGCGTGGTGCGTGGCAGACCGAGCTGAGCGCCGAGATCGGCCTGGGACAAGCCATCAGGCTGTGAACCAATGGCTTCAAGCACATCCATGGCTTTTTCGAGGGCGCCAGTGCCTTCAGAGGACGTAGTCATCAGAAATTCCCACTCGTTGGAACAAACCGGTCTGCGCAGAATAAACGTCGTTTTCCGCGAGTCAATTAAGTCTTAGCATCGAATCCACCCTGAGACCAAACACCGAAGATAAGTCCCAAATTGCGGGAATAAACATCCAGATGCGCGCTGCATTTGAGCGGCATGACTCAGCCAGGAGAACAAGAATGACGCAGATTCACCAATACGCTGACGCGTATGACAATTCCGCGAACCGCAAGGTAACGGTCAGCGATGAAGTGCTGACCATGCTCGCCGGCTGCAGCAGCGGCTCGCTGACCACCCAATTGTTCAAACTCGGTTTCCGCCAGCCGGCGCTGGTCGGCCTGCGCGCCCTGAGCAAAAACATCAAACCCTTCGCCGGGCGCGCCTACACCATGCGGTTCATCCCGGCACGGGAAGACATCGACACTTACGGCACCATGACCACCAAGCCTAATGGCGACAACCTGCAATGGCAGGGTGTAGAGCAGGTTCAGCCGGGGGATGTGCTGGTCATCGACAGCCAAAATGATCCGCGTGCGGCCTCGGCCGGCAACATTCTGGTAACCCGTCTGCTGGCTCGCGGCGCCAAAGCGATCATCACCGACGGAGCCCTGCGCGACGGCAGCGAAATCGCCGCCCTGCCGCTGCCCGCCTATGCCCGGGAAATTACCGCCACCACCCGTATCTCGTACCACCATGTGGCGGACTTGCAGGTGCCTATTGGTTGCGCAGGCGTCGCGGTGTACCCGGGCGATGTCATCGTCGGCGATGCGGACGGTATCACCGTGGTTCCCGCCCACCTCGCGGAGGAGCTGGCCGAGTACTGCTCGGTCCAGGACGATCTGGAAAACTACCTGGCCATGCGCATCGCCTCTGGCGAGGCCTTGTGGGGTGTTTATCCGCCAGGTCCGGAGGCCATCGCCGCTTACCATGCCTGGATCGCTGACGGTCGCAAACCGATTCCGAGCATCATCGCTCAGCAGGAGGGCAACTGATGTCAGCCCCCGCCGAACACCCATACGCCGCCCTGATCCGCCGCTACTTCGCTGCGTGCAATGCCGCCGATCACGACGAACTGGTGGCCTGCTTCACTCCGGACGCCGTGCATTACTTCCCCGCCGGCTTGCCGGAAATCCCTTGGCGCAGCGCCGAAACCATCGCCGCCAAGTGGGTCTGGTGTGTGGAAAATCTGGGCTCGCAATGGACCATCGAAAAAATTCTGGTCAGCCACGACAGCCACGAAGCGGTGATCGAATGGACCCACTGGAAAGGCAAGCTCGGCACGGCCTTGCGTGGGGATGAGTGGTACATCTTTGACCCGCACAGCGGACTGATCAAAGAGATCCGGGCGTACTACGCCTCGCCTGCAGACAAGGAAGTCGCCATCAATGAACTGGTGGACTTCGACTATCGAGCGCGCGGCTACCACCTCAACCCTCTCAATGGAGGCTTGAAATGAGCACGTCAGAACTGATTCAGATCGACCAAGTGGTCGCGCAAGCCGCCGACACAGCAACCTTCTGGGCACAATCCAGCCCTCAGGTTCGCGCGGCACTGCTCGAAGGTCTGGCCGCAGCGCTGGAAGGCCATCAAACGCGATTGATTGCGCTGGCTGATGAGGAAACTCACTTGGGCACGGCACGCTTGACCGGTGAAGTGACCCGCACGGCTTTCCAGCTCCGCGGGTTCGCCACTGAAGTGTTGAATGGCGTGCCTTATGCCCGTGTTGATGATCAAGCGGTAGCAGGCACGCCTCCAGTCGGTCGGCCACGGCTGACCCGCGTATCCGAACCGCTGGGGCCGGTGGCGATGTTTTCTGCGAGCAATTTCCCCTTTGCCTTCTCGGTGCTCGGAGGTGATACCGCATCTGCATTAGCCGCAGGCTGCCCGGTGGTAATCAAAGCCCATTCCGGCCATCCACAACTGTCGCGCGCCGTGTATGAGATCGCGTTTGGCGTACTCGCCGAACAAGGTTTACCGCAAGGCCTTCTAGGGCTGGTCGAAGGCGCTTCGCGGGCCGCCGGAGTTCGCTTGGTGGAACATCCGCAGATTGCTGCAGTGGCCTTTACCGGGTCCTTTCAGGGCGGCAGCGCACTGTGGAAAGCGACCAACCAGCGACCTCGGCCGATTCCGTTCTTTGGGGAGCTGGGCTCGATCAACCCGCTGGTGGCCCTTCCGCAGATTCTCGAACGTGACGGTGAACATCTGGCCAAAACGCTGGCGGGCTCAATCACCATGGGCTGCGGTCAGTTCTGCACCAGCCCGGGTGTGATCGTGTTGCTGGAGCACCCTGCCAGCGAGCGTTTCATCAAGCAACTGACAGACGCTTTGCAGCCTTTGCCAACGCATCCCATGCTGACGCCGAGCATGCGTCGCGGTTTCGATCACGGCATTGCCAGTCTGGAACAGGCCAGTGCCGCGCACTCACTGTTTACGCCTCACGCCAACGGCGAAGGCCCGGCACCACGACTGTTCGAAATAGCGGCGCAGGCATTTATCGAGAACGCCACACTACGCGAAGAAGTCTTCGGTCCCGCAGCCGTAGTGGTCAAAGTCGCCTCCATTGAGCAAGCAATCGAGGTGATCGAGGCGATTGGCGGAACATTGACAGTCACCCTGTGGGGTTTCGACAACCCCGACGAGCCGACCCGAAGCCTGTACCGCGCCGCCCGACGCATTGCCGGTCGGGTGTTGTTCAGCGGCGTGCCGACCGGTGTTGCTGTGACTCACGCACAACACCATGGCGGCCCATGGCCGGCGTCGACCCAACCGCAAACCACATCGGTCGGTTATGCCGCTCTGCAACGCTTTTTGCGGCCGCTGGCACTGCAAGACGCGCCGGCCTGGGCACTCGAAGAATAAGGAGCAAACAGCATGATGAAACACATTGTGATGTTCCGTCGTTTGCCCGACGTGAGCACCAACCTTGAACTCGAAGCCCGCCTGGTCCAGTGGATGCACGGCCTTCAAAAGGACATCGATTTCGTTCGCGACTGGAAAGTCTCGGCCAACGAACTGGACCGGCCAATTTGCTGGGACTACCTGCTCGAAGCCACGTTCGATGATGCCGAAGCGGTCCAGCGCTACCTGCCCCACCCTGCCCACGTGGCATTGGTGGCAGAGCTGAAAAAATACTTTGAATGGGCTGCCATCGATTACAGCGATTGACCTGTCAGTAGTCGCCAGAGCCCTCATCGGATTTCACCGAATGGAGGCTGATTCAAACGGACGTTCTCAAAAAGAACGTCCGTCGAGCGGATCGAACGAACACTACAAAAACAATAATCGGCATGCTCCAGATGCCGGCCGGAGATTCAACATGCACAAGAAAAAGAACTACCGCTGGACGATCCTGACGATGCTGTTCATCGCCATGATCATCAACTACGTGGACCGTGCTGCGCTGTCCATCGCCATGCCCTTCATCACCCAGGAGTACCACCTCACGCCTTCTGAAAAGGGCATGATCTTCAGCAGCTTTTTCATCGGTTATGCGCTGTTCTGCTTCGTCGGCGGTTATTTGGCCGACCGATACGGTCCCAAACGCGTACTCACCTACGCCATGAGCAGCTGGTCGATCCTCTGCGGTTTGACCGCACTGGCCTTCAACTTCTGGTCGCTGCTGATTGTTCGCGCGCTGTTCGGTGTGGGTGAAGGCCCGGTATCCACCACGGCCAACAAAACCGTGAACAACTGGTTCCCGATCAAGGAACGGGCGCGCGCCATCGGTATCAACCAGGCGGGCGGCCCTCTGGGCGGTGCATTGGCTGGGCCGATTGTCGGTTTCCTCGCTCTTTGGCTGGGCTGGCGCGTGGCCTTTATCGTGATGGCCGCCATGGGCTTGATCTGGGCTGTCTGCTGGTTCCGTATGGCAACCTCAACGCCCCAGGAACACCCGAAAGTCAGCGCCGAAGAAATCGCCCTGATCAACGCCGCACGCGATGTCCCGGTCATGACCGCTGCAGAAGCGCCACGTACGCCGGTGCTGGAAATCATTTTACAGCGCTCGGTACTGGTTACCGGCGTGTCGCTGTTTTGCTACAACTACATCCTGTACTTCTTTATGACCTGGTTCCCCAGCTATCTGATCGACGCCAAAGGCATCGATCTGAAGTCCATGAGTATCGTCACGGCGCTGCCCTGGCTGGTGGGCACCGTCGGCTTCCTGTGTGGTGGTGTGCTGATCGACTACATCTACAAGCGTACCGGCAAGCAGTTGTTCTCGCGCAAAGTCGTACTGGTGACCTGCCTGCTGATAGCAGCGTGCTGCATCGCACTGACCGGCCAGGTCGAAGACGTGACACAAAGCGTGGTGGTCATGACCGTCGCCATCGGCTTCCTGATGCTGACCGCCCCCGCCTATTGGTCGCTGATTCAGGACGCCGTGCCGGATCATCAAGTCGGTACCGCCGGCGGCTTCATGCATGGTCTGGCCAACCTGTCGGGGATCGTCGCACCAACCGCCACCGGGATCATCATCCAAACGTCCGGTACCTATGCCAGCGGCTTCGCCCTGGCTGGTGGACTGGGCATTCTCGGAGCGCTGATTGTGGCGATCTTCGTCGGCCAGCCAAAATCCTTGACCCCATCCCTTTCGCCGGCCTGAACCCTCGCTGAGCAATGCGCAAACACATTTGAGGAGCGAAACATGCAAACCATCCTGATTACCGGTGCCGCAGGCATTGTCGGCAAGGCACTGCGCCCCTTGTTGCGTGAGCACTACGCCCTGCGCCTGTTCGATCGCCTGCCGATCACCGACCTGGCGGAAAACGAAAGCGCCTTTTGCGGTGACCTGACCCGCACCGCAGACATCCTCGAAGCGGTCGAGGGTGTCGACGGCGTCCTGCACCTGGCTTGCGCTCACGGCACCGATATCCATTTCGAGAGCACCCTCAAGCCCAACTACAACGCGACTATGCAATTGCTTGAGGCCGCGCAAAAGTCCGGGGTGAAACGGTTTATCTTCGCCAGTAGTCATCATGTGCTGGGGCAATATCGCACTGATGCCGCCGAGTCGTTCGACGATTTGCCCGTGGCACCGGACAGCTACTACGCGCTGAGCAAAGTGTTTGGCGAGGCGTCCTGCGCAACCTATGCCCAACGCTACGACATGGCGATCTGCGCGATTCGCATCGGTAACGCCGACCCTCTGGTCAGCGATGCCCGCCGGTTGCGCCTCTGGGTCAGTTCCCGTGACCTGGCGCAGTTGGTGTGCATCGGCATGGAGCACCCGCAGATTCGTTACGAGGTGCTTTACGGGGTCTCCGAAAGCCCACAGCCATTTTTCAAAAACACCCGAGCCAGGGAGCTGGGCTATCGCCCGCTGGACAATGCCAAGGACTTCATCGCTCCCAGCTACCTCGACTACGACGCCATGTGCGCGCAAAGCTCCGGCCGAGACCTTCTCGGTGGGGCCTATGCGGTCAGCCCACTGGCCAGCTGCCTGGAGTCCGCATGATTATTCGCAAGGTTGATACTTTCATTGTCGAAATCCCTTTTCACGACGGAGGCAAAGGCCAAGGCATCACGCCCACCACCTGGCGCACGCTGGAAAATGTGCTGGTGCGCATCGAGGATGATCAGGGGCATGTAGGCTGGGGTGAAGCGTTTGGTTACTTCACTGCAGATGCCACCAAGGCCACCATTGATCGATTAATCGCACCAGTGCTGGAGGGCAGCACGGTCGAGGACATTGGCGCCTGGAACCTGAAGACCCAACGTCAGCTGCATCTGTTCGGCCGCTACGGCGTGACCATGTTCGCCATTTCCGGGGTGGATATCGCGCTTTGGGATCTGGCGGCCCAGCGTCGTGGCGTGCCGCTGCACCGACTCTTTACCAATAGGCTGCGCAGCCATGTGCCGGCCTACGCGAGCCTGGTACGCTACGCCGATGGCGACGTCGCACCCGCCATCTGCAACCAGGCACTGGACATGGGCTTCAAGGACATCAAGCTGCATGAGGTCACCTTGGGAGAAATCACCCAATGTCGGAACGCGATTGGCTACGACGTACCGCTGTCCACTGATGTGAATTGCGGCTGGTCGATTGCCGATACCCGCGCCTGGTTGCCGAAGCTTGCAGAACTGCAGCTGGCCTGGCTGGAAGAACCGATCTTCCCGCCGGAGGATTTCGCGACCTTGAACAGCTTGCGCGGCCAAGGTGTTTCGCTGTCTGCCGGCGAGAATTGGTGCAGCGCCTTCCAGTTTGAACAGGCACTCAAGGCCGGGGCGGTCGACTCGGTGCAGCCGAGCGTGACCAAAGTCGGCGGCATCAGTGAATGCTTGCGCATTGCCGAACTCGCACGGCAGTACAACACCCCAGTCTTGCCGCACTGCCCTTACTTTGGCCCCGGTTTCCTCGCCACCTTGCACCTAGCGGTCGCGCAAGAACAGGTTGCACAGATCGAGTACCTGTTCGTCGAACCGGACGCCTGGTTGTACGACATCCAAGGCATGCGTAAAGGCCATTTGTTCGAGATTCCGCAAGGCATTGGCCTGGGCCAGCAGATGGATCAAAGCGTCTTCGATCGCTTCCGTCGCGCGTGAATCAGGAGCAGACAATGTCGACCCGCTTTCAGCAACTGACCCTGCAAAACGCCGAACTGAGCCTGCAATTGCTCCCCGAGCACGGCGGCCGAATCGGTCGCCTGCAAGTGCGCAAGCATGCCCTGGAAATTTTGCAGCCGATCGATGCCTCTCAGTCGCTGGACCCACTGAACTGGCCCAAGGGCGGCGCCTATCCGCTCATCCCCTACTCCAATCGAATTGCTAACGCGCAGTTGCGCTTCGAGGGTCGGGACTATGCGCTGCCCGCTCATCCGCAGGCTTTGCCGCACACCTTACATGGCATCAGCCATACCCAAGCCTGGCAAGTTGATAGCCAGTCGACGACCCAGGCTAGCCTGAGCCTGGACTACAGCGGCCCACACTGGCCATGGCCGATTCGGGCCGAGCAGCATTTCGAGCTGAACGGCGGCAGTTTGCGGATCCGGCTTGCACTGTTCAATAAAGGGGAAACACCGATGCCGGCCGGTTTAGGTCTGCACCCGTATTTCCTCGCTCACCCGCAACTGCAAGCCAGTTTGAGTTGCACTCGCCAATGGCAGATCACAGCGGATTACCTGAGCACCGGACAGCACCTGACAGGTGACGTGGCGATGCAATTCGACAGTCAGTCCTGGCAAACCGAGACCTATGCCCATTACCTGTCGCAATGGGCCGGCAAGGTCGATCTCGACTATCCGCAGGGCCGCCTGCGCCTGACAGCCAGCCCTGAACTATCGCATCTGGTGGTGTTCGCTCCAGCAGGCTCGCCTTATCTGTGCATCGAGCCGGTTTCACACCTGGCGGATGGTTTCAACCTGCAACCGCTGCTTGGAGAACTGAGCGGCACCCAAGTCGTGGCGCCTGGGGAATGCTTCTCGGCCGACCTGTGTTTCGAATGGATCGAGCCCCCACAACGGCCCGGATAACCTCTCAGCCTGACCTTCAACCGTTAACTGACGCCTATCTGCCCGCCCGAGAATCTCGGGTGGTGAGTTCACTCATCTCTAAAAAGAACAAAAAAATGAAAATCAAACCCTCATCGCCTCACGCCATGACCCTCTGCATGACACTCTGCGCCATGCCATTGGCGGCCCATGCCGATTTCGTCAGCGACAGCAAAGCCACCGTGCTGATGCGCAATTTTTACTACAACCATGACCTTCGGGATTCAAAAGCTCCGGCTCAATCGAAGATCGAGGAGTGGGCGCAAGGCTTCATTCTCAAGGCTGAATCGGGTTACACCGAGGGCACGGTCGGATTGGGTCTGGACATGTATGCCGGTCTCGGGATCAAGCTCGACTCCTCGCCCGACCGCAGCGGCTCGGCCCTGCTCCCCGGCGCTTACAATCGCGCAGGCGGCCCACGCAATGCCGACCCAAGCGCTGTTGATGAGTATTCCGAGGCGACCGGTGCGCTAAAAATGAAAGTATCGAAAAGCGAACTGAAGGTCGGTGGCCTGTTCCCAAAAATCCCGCTGGTGTCTGCCGGTGACGCGCGCCTGCTGCCACAGTTTTTCGAAGGCGCGATGCTCAGCGTTCGCGAGTTCGACCATGTCGATATCGATCTCGGCCAGATGCGCGCGGTCAACTATCGTGAATTCAGCGGCAGCCGCAAGATGCAAACCGGTAACTACCTGTCGGTAGAAAGCGACCGTTTCAACTACCTTGGGGGGACCTGGCGGATTGCGCCGAATGCCTCGGTTGGCGTGTGGGAAGGCGAACTGAAAGACGTTTATCGTCAGACGCTCTACACCACCACCCTCAACCAACCGGTAGGCGCCTGGAAGCTCGGCGCCGTGGTCAATTACCTTGCCTCCAGCGAAGCCGGCGAAGAACTCGCAGGCAAGCTCGACAGTCGCATGGCGTCGACCCTGCTGTCTGCCAATCTGGGCCCACAAACATTCCGTTTTGGTTTGCAGTACAACGCGGGCGATAGCGCCTTGCCATTTCTTCACGACACCGACCTCCCCGGTGTGGCCAACGCAGTCCAGGTGCTGCGTTTCGATCGCGCGCAAGAGCGCTCATGGCAGGCACGTTACGACTTTGACTTTGCAGGCGTCGGCTTGCCAGGCCTGGTGGCAATGGCACGTTATGTTCATGGCGATAACTTCAAGATTAACGGACAAGACGGTCAAGAATGGGAACGTAACATCGACCTCAGTTACACCATCCAGGGCGGCACCTTCAAAGACCTGTCGTTCAGATTGCGTAACGTCGAACTGGTCGGTGATGCGACAGGACGTCGCGATGAGAATCGCTTTATCGTTTCCTATGCATTGGCGCTGTTTTGATCCTTGATATGCCCCCAAGTCGATCATTTGATCAAATCATGGAGGATGAATCGAACGCTCTCTTCTAAAGCGATTAGCTATGACTCGGTTTTATCACTGAATCACTCCATCACCTCATGTCAGGTTCTGCACTGAATCTGACATGAGGTTTTTTCCATGGAGCGTTTTTTCACGCCTGCCTGCCTGCTGGGCTTGTTGAGCGCCTGCACCGCGCAAATCCCCACCTCATTGCCGACCAATCCAGAAATCGACAGCGGCTCCAATCGACCCTATCTCTCGAAAGGTAAAGCCGAAGGAAGCTATCCGGGAGAGCTCCGCTATGGCCGCTATACGCTGGTCAGCACCGAGCCCACCACGGAACAACGAGATCTTCTCGCCCAAATCATCGACGTGAGTATCCCGTCCAACCTGAATCCTTCGGTACAGGAGGCAATGCACTACGTGCTGCAGCGATCGGGTTATTCACTCTGCCCTGCCGCCGATCCAGTCAAGGTACTTTTTACCCGGTCTCTGCCCGCAGCCCATTACCGGCTTGGCCCGATCTCTTTGCGCCGCGCGTTGCAAGTGCTGGCTGGCCCCGCCTGGCAACTCACGACCGACGAAGTCAGCCGTTCGGTTTGCTTCGAACAGCAGAAAATGGTTGCCGGGGTCGTGCAGGTCACACCCGTCTTGCCTCATCAGTCGGAGGCACGCCCGTGAAAGCCTCGACGTTTCAAAACTTCATTGTCGGACTTCTTTGCCTGGTAATTGCCGGCCTGAGTGGTGGTTTGTATAACCAGTATCAGCGCGTGGCCGAGCTACAGAGCACGAACACGCAATACCAACAAGCCCTGGACACCCTGCAACGTGATGCAAACGCACTCAAGGATGCACAGGAAAAACTGCAGTACGCGCTGAAAGACCTGAAGCAGGTGGTCGATTCCGGTGAGCAACAGACCAATACCCTCGATCCGATGCTGGATCAATGGGCACAAGAAATACAGGAACTGCACGACGGTCTGGCAGACCGCGCCACCGTGGCAGACCTGACATCGCTACGCGCACGTTTTGAGTACGTCGAGCAGCAGTTCCTGGACCTCAAGACCCAGCCATCCCCCCCACCACCAACGTCTTCCGCGACCAAGCCGAAACAGAAGACTCGCCCCAAACCCGTCCCGCTCTCGCCACCGTTCTCAGTGTTGAGTGTCGAGTCCCGCGGGGGTGAGCGTTTTCTGGCGGTTGCACCTCATGACAGTCGCTCGCTCACGGATGTCCGGCTGCTTCATAGCGGTGAGCAACTCGGCGCTTGGCGCCTGAAAGTGCTGGAGCTGAACTCAGCCATCTTCGCGGTGGCCGCTCAGCCAGACCAGACCGTGCAAGTCCCTTGAGCAGCAATCATGAACAGAGCGCCACTCCTCCCCGTCGTTTGTCTGGTTTCGCTGCTGACCACGGGTGTTGCGATGGGTAACCCCATCACCACACAGTCACGGATCCAGGACACACAGTCCGCTCCGCTGGAGAGCTCTCACTCTGAGCAGGCTGCGAGCTGGGGTCTGACGGAGCAGGAGTGGACGCGCTTTGAACAGATCCAAGCTGGCCCGCGCGGTTTCTGGAGCCCGAACCTCGATCCGTTGACCGCACTCGGAGTCGAAGCTCAGACCGACCAAGAGCGCCAGCGCTATGCCGAACTACAGGTAGCGCTGGAAGCCAAGCGCGCCGAGCGCGAGTTGGCCTACCAAAACGCTTACACCGCGGCCTGGGCCAAGCTGTTTCCTGGGCTGCTGCCGATCCAGGGCATGGCATCCCCGTCCCCCGCCAGCTCAGCGATCGCGCCGCGCCAAGCCCTGTTTGTGGAGGACCACTGCCCCGCGTGCACCGCCGAAGTGCAGCGTCTGCAAAGCAGTGACACGGCGTTCGATATCTACCTGGTGGGCAGCCAAGGCGAGGATGAACGCATCCGTAGCTGGGCTCGGCAAGCAGACATCGATCCGGCCAAGGTCCAACGCCGTCAGATCACCCTGAACCATGACCGTGGTCGCTGGTTCAGCCTGGGGGCTCCGGGGCCATTGCCTGCCACATTTCAACAGGTGAATGGACAATGGCAACGCCTCGACTGAGTGGTATTGCGCTCCTGCTGACGGTGCTTGCCGTCCAGGCTGACGAACTTCCGCCTCCTGCCTACCAACTGGCGGCGCACGACGCCGACATCCCTTCTACGGTGCTGTTCGCCATTGCCTTGCAGGAGAGTGGTATCCGCGTCCGTGGTCGATTGCTGCCCTGGCCTTGGACCTTGAACATCGCCGGAACTCCCTACCACTTCGCCACTCACCAGGCCGCCTGTCACGCCTTGCTCCAGGCGCTCAATCAGTATGACGCCAAGCGGGTCGATGCCGGACTTGGGCAAACCAACCTGGGCTACCACGGACAACGTTTTTCCAGGCCCTGCGAAGCCCTCGACCCCTACCGAAATCTTGCCGTGACCGCCACGCTGTTGCAGGAGCATCACATCGCCACCGGTGATTGGGTGTTGGCTGCCGGACGCTATCACCACCCGGCGGGAGGTATACCCGCCGCACGTTACCGTGCCGGCTTCTCCCGGCAACTCGAACGGTTGCTGGTTTCCTTCAAACAGGGCACACCACCATGAAACGAATCCCCATTGCCTGTTATTTCATCCTGCTCTTGGCACCTTTCGCCCAGCCGGAACTGACCGTAGCTGAGGATCAGCTTAGTGACTTCACCCGGCCCAATTTTCAAGTTTCCAGGCCACCCATAAACAACAAGATCCAGCCTGATCGGGCCATGCATGCGGACCTGTCCACGTTCGCCAATGAAGCCTGGATACTGCCCGTCCGCAGCTCTCACTTGAGCCCAGGCCCGGTCAAGCCTCGTTCCCTGAAAATGCCGGGGTTGCAGCCATTTTTCCTGGTCGGTGAGGATCCTCACTCACTGGTTTGGTTGCGTCAACGCGCGGCTAAACTGCAGGAAATGGGTGCGGCTGGCCTCGCCGTCGAAGTGGCCGATACTGAAGCCCTGGCCCGGATTCGAGCAGCCGCTCCGGGCATCACCATTTTGCCGGTCAACGGCAACGACATTGCCACCCGCCTACAGATTGAGCACTACCCCGTCTTGATCACTGCCACCTCACTGGAACAGTAAGTCCAGGTCATGGCCGAGCAAGCAATGGAGTCCAAGCTCCGGCCAGCGGTGGAGCTGTATACCGTAGCGATCTGCATCGCCGCCGCGGTGTTGTGCGTGTACTCGCCCTGGGCTGTGGCCCTGTCACCCGAGATCGGTCTGGTTGCCGCGCTGGCCTATGCCCTGTTCGGCCTGATCCGACTGCAACAAGCTTGGGAGGTGCTGCGCTATCGGCGCAATATCCGTCGGCTGCCCCGCTATGAGCTGACCAGCCGACAGATTCCAGTCAGCCGCAAGCTTCTGTTCATGGGCCGAGGCTTTCGCTGGACCCGCCTGCACACCCAGCGCTTGGTCGAGGCCCAGGATCCGGCAGTCGCCCACTATGTCGACCAACCGACCCGTTACCGCCTGGCACGTGGACTCGAACGGCGCCTGGAACATGCACCGTTTCCACTCTCGTCACTGGCGCGTGTCACTGCCTGGGACAGTGCCTTCAATCCGTTGCGCCCTTTGCCCCCGGTCGGTGGCTCGCCGCTGTTGCACGGGGTCGAGCCCGACGAAACGGAAGTCAGCCTGCCGCTGGGCGAACGGGTCGGGCATACCCTGGTGCTGGGCACCACCCGCGTCGGCAAGACACGACTCGCCGAGGTTTACATTACTCAGGACATCCACCGCATCGAACACGAGGTAGTGATCGTTTTCGATCCGAAGGGCGACGCTGACCTGCTCAAGCGGATGTACGTCGAAGCCAAACGGGCCGGTCGGGAAAAGGAATTCTATGTGTTCCATCTGGGCTGGCCGGAGATCTCCGCGCGTTACAACGCCGTGGGACGTTTCGGGCGCATCTCGGAAGTGGCGTCGCGCATTGCTGGACAGCTCAGTGGTGAAGGTAACTCTGCGGCCTTTCGTGAGTTCGCCTGGCGTTTCGTCAACATCATCGCCCGCGCCCTGATCGAGCTGGGCCGACGCCCGGATTACCTGCAGATCCAACGGCATGTCGTCAACATCGACGCCCTGTTCATCGAGTACGCCCAGCAGTTTTTCGCCAAGACCGACTCAAAGGCGTGGGAAGTGATCGTCCAGCTTGAAGGCAAGCTCACTGAGAAGAACATTCCCCGGCATATGATCGGGCGCGAAAAGCGAGTGGTGGCCATAGAACAGTACCTGGCGGTAAAGCGGGTATTTGATCCTGTAATGGACGGACTGCGTTCAGCGGTGCGGTATGACCGCACCTACTTCGACAAAATCGTCGCCTCGCTACTACCGCTGCTGGAGAAACTCACCACCGGCAAGACCGCCCAGTTACTGGCTCCCAACTACACCGATCTAGATGACCCACGGCCAATCTTCGACTGGATGCAGATCATCCGAAAACGCGGCATCGTCTACGTCGGTCTGGATGCGCTGACCGATGCCGAGGTCGCTGCCGCCGTGGGCAACTCCATGTTCGCCGACCTGGTCTCGGTCGCGGGCCATATCTACAAACATGGTATCGACCATGGTCTGCCTACATCGAGCAGGAGCACCGACAAGCTGCCGATCAACCTGCACGCTGACGAGTTCAATGAGCTGATGGGCGATGAATTCATCCCGCTGATCAACAAAGGCGGTGGCGCTGGCATCCAGGTGACGGCCTACACCCAGACCCTCAGTGATATCGAAGCGCGCATCGGCAACCGCGCCAAGGCCGGTCAGGTGATTGGCAACTTCAACACCCTGCAGATGCTCCGCGTGCGCGAGACCGCCACTGCTGAACTGCTCACCCAGCAGTTGCCCAAGGTTAACGTGCTGACCAAGACCTTGGTGTCGGGCGCCACCGACACCTCCGATCCAGAGGCCAACACGGACTTCACTTCGTCCTCACAGGATCGCGTCAGCAGCACCAGTGTGCCGCTGATCGAGCCTGCACACATCGTCAGTTTGCCCAAGGGGCAAATGTTCTCCTTCCAGGGCGGTGGCCAGCTCTGGAAAGTCCGCATGCCTTTACCTAAACCCTCTAGCGACGATGCCATGCCCAAGGACCTGCGGGAACTCACCCAGCTAATGCGGGCCAACTACAACGCGCAGGCGGGGCAATGGTGGAGCGCGAGTGGTGGCGGCCCAACAATTAACTTCGATTTAGATCTGGTGCGATAGCCCTACTCTGACTAGGTTTCGATTAAGCAAACACACATTCGGAAGGCGTCGGGACGGCATCAACTCTGCGGCGCGCAATGGAGTGAACGATGGCGACTTCCACACAAAACACGCCGCCACAACCGATCCAACATCCAGGGCTAATTGTCTCAACGATTAGCCTGATGCTGCGCATCATTGGTTTGCTGGTCGCCTCATTGCTGTTTTCGATCCTCATCGAATTCGTCGGTCTGTTGCTCTTCTGGAGAGATCAAGGCTGGCTGCATAGTCAGGCCATGCTAAGCAGCGAACTGGGCTGGCTCAGCGAGCACTTCAAATCGTCACTCATCCTCCAACAACCCGGGCAAACGATTGTCCAGTGGCTGGATTTCCTCAATCAGTGGCTGCTGGTCAAGACCGGCTTTGCGGATTTTGCCCTGCAGGCGCGGGTGTCGAGCCAGGGCAACGGCGTCTGGAGCTGGATCAACCAGCTCTACGTGAGCATTGAGGATTTCGTGCTGGTCGCGGTATATGTGACCTTCACTTTCGTCGTGCGCCTGACCATACTGGTCCTGGCCACCCCTCTGTTTCTGCTGGCAATGTTTACTGGTTTTGTCGATGGACTGATGCGCCGAGACCTACGAAAATTTGGCGCTGGGCGAGAAAGCAGCTTTGTCTACCATCGTGCTAAACGAGCCGTGATACCACTACTGATCGTGCCCTGGGTCATTTACCTGTCTCTGCCCTTTTCGCTCAATCCCACGGCCGTATTTTTGCCTTGTGCGGTGACGCTCGGCATCACTACGGCCATCACGGCAACTACATTCAAGAAGTATCTCTGATTCGGAAAAACCAATGTTTCATTTACATATCCCGATGCTTGGATAGTTATCCCGCGACCGAAAACTGATACACCACACGAATGCATATTAAGCTGCTAAAGGTCATTCTCAAATCCCACTATGAGTTAGAGCATCAGGTGAAATGCAGACGTCCAAGATTGGGAGGAGTATTAAGGATCTAACCACCAATTAATCTTCCGCAGGACTGGGTCAAGACTTGCATTCAGGACTTATCATTCTCATCCAGAAAAAAGGGCCTTTACAGGCCCCTTGTCATCAACTCGATTTCACTGAGTACGCCACGAGTCAACAACGTCTGCGCCAAACTCGGCTTTCCATTCCTTCAGTCGACGATGATTTCCTCCCTTGGTTTCGATCACCTCTCCAGAGTTCGGATTTTTGTAGATCTTCACTTCGCGAGCCTTACGGACTGCCTTTACGGGGGCGGCTACGGGTGTCGAGGTCCGACGGCCAGCTTCTGGATCCAGGATGCCAATGATGTTCTTCAAGCTGAAGCCGTACTCGCCAAGCAACGCACGTAGCTTGCTCTCAAATTCCATTTCTTTTTTCAGACCGGAATCACTTTTCATCGACTCGAGCTCTGCTAGCTGTTCGGCCAGTTGTTGCTCAAGCTTGCGAAATTCAGCCAAACGAGACATGTGAAACTTCCTTCAGGTTAGGGGAACGAGGAAACGAACATTCCCATACTAAGCGATGATCAGCTCTTCGTCACCCATGCAGCTTTCAAGCACGAGTTAATCTACTCATGCGGCATGAACGACGCATTATTAATGGGGAAGGATTGCTAAACTGGGCTCTCTTTTTCGCCCAATCAACAGCTGGCGTATGTGTGAGCAAACTTCTTCCGCACGGCTGCAAAAAAGCGATACATCCCATGTCACGTTTAATACTGAATAGTTCAACCTCTAACTTGATGCTGGCTCCATCTCCACGTGGGCCAGCATCATGTCGACTACCGTCTTTCGCTGTTCTTTACTCCTTTCACTGGCCTTCGTTCATGGCAGCAGCTATGCGACATCAACTGATGAGCAGATACAGCTCAGCCTAGTTCAGCAGCAACTCGATACTATCGAACGCCTTGCGACACAAGCGGAGACAACCAGCACGTCTGAACTAGACGAGCGCTATCGTTTCGACTACCCACGCCTGTCTCAGGACATTCAGCGCATCCGCCAAGGTGTACAGGACTATCTCTCTCCTTCCCGCGCTCAACCCCGCGATCCCACTGAACTGGTCGGCGATTACCGCCTCGACACTCCGTCCACGGAGCCTTCGCCATGAGCATGACTGACGCCCAGATCGCAGCCTTCCAAAACGCCTCTGGCTTTTCGGCGCAGAGCAGTTCGACGCTGTGGGTTTCCCTGGTTCTCGTCCTGACTTTGCTCTGGTGCGCCTGGGTGATGTGGACGGCTTACCGGGGCTGGGCCGCCGGCAACGTGCGCTTTGGAGCCTTCGGCGGCAGCGCCGCTCGCGTACTACTCACCTTGCTAGTTTTGATGTTCTTCACCCTGTCCTAATACCGGAGATCACCGTCATGCTTAAGTGGCTTGTCCCCCTGCAAAACAATCTGTGTGATCGTGCGAGCCAGCGCTTGATCGGTCTTCTACTGGTGCTCGGTCCAAGCCTGGCTTTTGCCGAGCTACCGACCATGGAAGCGCCTTCACGGGGTGAAGGTTCCGGGTTGATCGAGACCATCAAAAACTACGCTTACGACGGCGGCATCCTGCTCGGTTTACTGATCGCCCTGCTCGCTTTCTTGGGTGTGGCCTGGCATTCCCTGACCGTCTACGCCGACGTGCAGAACCAGCGCAAGACCTGGAAGGACCTCGGCGCGGTGGTTGGCATCGGAGCCCTGCTGGTGGTGATCATCATCTGGTTCCTGACCAAGGCTGCCGCGATTCTGTGAGGCTGGCATGAACGACACTATCGAACGCCTTGTCGACGGCACCTTGGTCTTTCTGCCTGAGCGACTCAATCGTGATCCCGCCGTATTACGCGGTTTGACCAATGATGAGATATGGGTAGCGCTTGGCACCGGCGCCCTCATTGGCCTGCTATTGGGCGTTCCTCTGGCGTTCGCCACCGCCTCCATTGCTGTGGCACCGACAAGCATGATCGCAAGCATGGCGGTGGTGTTATTGGTCGGAGGCACTCTACTGCGTCGGGCCAAACGGGCTCGCCCCGAGACCTGGTTGTACCGCAAGCTCGAATGGATACTCGTCAGCCGTTGGCGCCTGAGTCGCGGGAGTTTGATCCTGCACTCCGGCGCATGGACGGTCCGTCGTTCGCGTCGGCTGCGTCCTGCCCTGCCCCGGTGGCAGCGATGAGCCGATTTCGAAACAAGGTGGATGCCCAGCAGGCCCATATCTTCAGCCTGCGCCTGGCAGTGGTGATTCTGGCTCTGATCTGTGCCGGACTCTGGTATGGCTGGCGCTCGGCACCGACCGATCTGACCGTACACGTGCCACCGGATCTGCGCTCGGGCAGCACTCGCAAGTGGTGGGATATCCCCTCAGAGAATGTCTATGCCTTTGCCCTGTACATCTTTGGCCAACTCAACCGCTGGCCCTCGGATGGCGAGCTGGATTATCGACGCGCCATCTATGGCTTGCAGTCCTACCTGACACCCGCCTGCAAAGCCTTTCTCGACGGCGATTATGAGTACCGCAAGGCTGCTGGCGAGCTGCGCCAGCGGGTGCGTGGCGTCTACGAAATTCTGGGCCGTGGCTACAGCGAGGATCCAGAACTCAGGGTCAAGCAACTCGACCGCGACAGCTGGTTGGTCAAGCTCGACCTCAACGCCGATGAGTATTACGCCGCCGAACCGGTGAAACGGGTGGTGGTGCGTTATCCATTACGCGTAGTGCGTTTCGACCTGGATCCCGAGCGCAACAAGTGGGGACTGGCACTGGATTGTTATCAAGGCACGCCGCAAAAAATCTCCCTGCCTGGAGTTGAGCCATGAAGTGGATGTCTACCCAGGGACTCACCGTCGCACTGATGCTATGGGGAGCTGCAGCGCAGGCCGTCGAGCTGATGCGCTGGGAACGCCTACCCCTCGCGGTCCCGTTGGTGATCAATCAAGAACGAGTGGTCTTTATCAATGAGGATGTTCGAGTCGGCGTACCCTCAACCCTCACGGGCAAGCTGCGCGTGCAATCAACTGGCGGCACGCTGTACCTGCGCGCGTCGCAAGCCATTGCCCCGACCCGACTGCAACTGCAATCGGTCGCGACGGGCGAGATCATCCTGCTGGATATCGCGACCACACCTGGTGATCAACCACTGGAGCCAGTGCGTATTCTCAAGAATGCTCAGGTGCAGGCTACCGAGACGGAATCTAGCAACGTCCCTGTTCCAGATCGTACGCCGATCCCAGTCGCTTTGACGCGCTACGCCGCACAGAGCCTGTACGCGCCGCTGCGCACTGTAGAATCCCTGCCCGGCGTACACCGCGTACCGCTCAAGCTGCGCAGCGAACTGCCAACCCTGCTGCCAACCGAACACGTGTCCAGCACACCTATAGCAGCCTGGCGACTCGGTGATTACTGGGTGACGGCGGTGAAGTTGCGCAATCGTGGTTCAGCGACGGTGCAACTCGATCCGCGTCGGCTTCAGGCCAAGCTGTTCGCTGCGGCCTTCCAACATGCTTTCCTCGGGCCCGTCGGCAGTGCTGAGGACACCACGATCGCCTACCTCGTCACTCGCGGTGCCGACCTCGAACAAGCCGTGCTGCTCCCGCCCGTTGCGCGAGGTGCTGACGATGAAAGCTAACGCCTTGCTCAAATGGCTGGTACCGGCTGCGCTACTGGCCGTGGTGGTGATCATCCTGAAAACCTGGGTCGTGGGGAGTAGCACGCCCTCCCCAGAGCACCCAGTTGATCAGGGCAACCTTCAGTTATCCGCCGAGCAAGCCAAGTCGCTCGGCATTGCTGGCGATACCCCACGCGATACGGTCGCCACCCTGGTCGGTCAGGTGAAGGCCATGCGCAGCGACATGCTCGGGTTGAAGAAACACAACGATTCACTGCAGACGGAGAACAACCGCCTGCGCGAGCGGGAAAACAGCGTCGATTCGCGTATCCAGACCGCGCTTGGCAGCGTGACCCAGCAGGTCGACGAAGGCCGCCGACAAGCCAACGAGGCCCGACTCAAAGCGGAACAAGACAGCCGCCAGGCCCGTGGTCTGCTGACGCAATTGCAGGAACAGTTGTCGGGGCTGACCGGCAAAAGCAAGGACATGCCGATCGGATTGGGGCTTGAGCCTGGCGATGGGGCTCAGTTCGACGGGCAACATTCTGCCAATGATGCGCTGCAGTGGATTGAACCCTCGGATGCTCCGCCCACCGACGCCCGAGGCAAAACCAAGACCTCCTCCGCACTGAGTCTGCCTACCGCCTTCAACTCACTGGAGGGCTTGAAAGATAACGCTATTGATCGCAGCCAGAAACAGCTACGTGCGGTCACCCAGGGTGAACGTGACCTGACACGATCCGCTGATCGTACCGAAGGTGCGAAGCCGGTCTACACCATTCCTGAAAACGCGACATTGATGGGCTCGGTCGCCATGACCGCACTGATCGGCCGAGTCCCGGTAGACGGCACAGTGAATGATCCCTATCCCTTCAAGGTGCTGGTCGGCCCCGAGAACCTGACCGCCAACGGCATCGACCTGCCGGACGTCGCAGGTGCCGTAATGAGCGGCACGGCGTCCGGTGACTGGACTCTGTCCTGTGTGCGCGGGCAAGTCGAGTCAATCACCTTTGTGTTTACCGATGGCACTATCCGCACGGTGCCTCAGCCAAAGGTGGTAGCCAGCCGTAATGCCTCCAACACCCAGAGTTCAAGCACCGACAAGATCCGTGGCGGACTCGGCTACCTGTCCGATCCGTATGGCATTCCTTGCATCACCGGCGAGCGCCGCTCGAACGCCCAGCAGTACCTCGGCAGCCAGAGCCTGATCACTGCGGCTGGTGCGGGTGTCGCCGCCTTGCTCGGGGATGAGCAGAACAACAGCAGTGTGATTAGTTCGGGTGGCAGTACCCTCGGGGTTACCAGCAGCAGTGGCAACAGCGCGCTGAATTCAATTCTCAGTGGTGGGGTCAGCGACATCCGCGAGTGGGTCAACAAACTGTATGGCGAAGCCTTTGCTGCCGTGTATGTGCCACCTGCAGCACACGTCGCCCTGCACCTCGACCATGAGATCACCATCGACTACGAGCCCAAGGGCCGGAGCGTTCGCCATGAAAAAGACCATGCCTCCCTGCCTGACCTGGATTAGCGTGCTCTGCTGGGTCCTGACGGGGTGTTCCACCGACAAGGACACGCTTCTGCCCCATGGCGAGCAAACCATGCTGGACATCTGGAACGGTGCTGGTTCGCAAGGCACTCAGCAGCAACTGCTGGATGCTCGGCAGCAGCTACGCCGTCCGATGGCCCAGGCAGATAGCTCCATTTCTTTTCAGGAACCGTACACTCGCACCGCGGCGAACGAGATCCACAACCTGTTCCCTCGCCTGCCCAATCCCGATCTGGTGCTGTACGTGTATCCGCATTTGAGCGGTACCGAGCAGGCACCGGTCCCGGGTTACTCGACCGTCTTTCCGTTCTACCAACGTGTGCAGTACGCATTGCCTGGTGAACGTCAGGAAGACTTGTAGTGCGTACCGGCGATTCGGGCAACCGCACTGCCGCGTGGAAAGCCTGGCGCAATTCATTACGCCCTCGCGCCACGTTGGCCGATGAAGCCGCACTGTATGCGCATAACCCCAGCTTCACCGATCACCTGCCCTGGGTCGAGTACCTCGACACCGAACAGTGTTTTCTGCTGGATGACAATCGCTCGGTGGGTGCGGTGTTCGAGTTGCTGCCCATCGGCACTGAAGGGCGCGAACCCGATTGGCTGATGGCGGCCCGCGACGCCCTCGAAGACGCCCTGCAAGATAGCTTTGACGAGTTGGATCAAGCGCCTTGGGTGGCGCAGTTTTTCTGCCAGGACGACAACGACTTCACCCCCTACCTGACCCGGCTCACTGACTATATTCAGGACAGCGCGCGAGGCACGGTCTTCACCGAGGCGTATTTGGAGCTCAGCCGCCGTCATCTAAAGGCCATCGCCAAGCCCGGTGGTCTGTTTGAAGATAAGGTGGTTACCCGCCTACCCTGGCGCGGTAACAACCGGAGGGTGCGCCTGGTGGTCTATCGCTGGCTTGAGTCAGATGCGCAGGAGACGGAACTCACTCCGGTGCAATCCCTGCATCAGGCTTGCGAACGTGTCGCTGCTTCATTGCAGGCATGCGGGGTGCAAACGACGCGAGTCGATGGCAGAGGTCTTTATGCCTGGTTAGTACCCTGGTTCAATCCTGCGCCCACGCTCACCAATGATGCACCCGAGGAGTTCTACCGCCGTGTGGCCTATCCGGAGTCGGGTGACAGTGAGTCGCTGGATCTGCCCTTTGATCATGACTTTACAGAGCGACTGTTCTTCAACGAACCGCGTTCGGATGTCCAACGCGGACTCTGGTATTTCGACGACCAGCCCCACCGGGTCATGGTGGTGGACAAGCTGCGGCGGACACCATCGATTGGTCAAATCACCGGAGAAACCCGCAAGGGCGACGCGGTGAATGCCCTGTTCGACCAGTTACCCGTAGGTACGGTGATGAGTCTGACCTTAGTGGTCAAACCACAGGATGTACTCGAGGATCAGTTGAACCGCCTGGCCCGCAAAGCCATCGGTGAAAACCTGGCCTCGACCCAGACCCGCCAAGATGTTGAAGAGGCTCGTGCGATCATCGGTCGCCAGCACAAGCTGTACCGCGGCACCCTGGCGTTCTACGTGCGCGGTCACGATGAGCAGCAATTGCACCTGCGCTCTGTCAGCCTGGCCAACGCGCTGCTGGGGGCGGGGCTGCAACCGGTACGCGAAGGCGATGAAGTCGCCGCCTGCAACAGCTACCTGCGTTGGTTGCCGATGGCTTACAACCCGACCCGCGACACGCGCAACTGGTACACGCGCCTAATGTTCGCCCAGCACCTGGCGAACCTGGTTCCGGTCTGGGGCCGCAGCACCGGCACCGGCCACCCGGGCATCACCCTGTTCAATCGTGGCGGCTCGCCGCTGAGCTTCGATCCGTTGTCACGCCTGGACCGGGCCATGAACGGTCATCTGTTGTTGTTTGGGCCCACCGGCGCCGGCAAGTCGGCCACATTGGTCACCCTGCTGATGCAGGTCATGGCGGTGTACCGCCCTCGCCTGTTTATCGTCGAAGCCGGCAACTCATTCGGCTTGCAGGGCGACTACTTCGCGACACAGGGCCTGTCAGTCAACAAGGTCCAATTGAAACCTGGTGCCTCGGTCAGCCTCGCCCCCTTTGTCGATGCTTGGCGTCTGGTCGAGCAGCCAGATCAGGTGGCGAGTCTTTCCGTTGATGAGTGGGACGATGAAGCGGTAGCCAGTCACGAGGACCAGCGCGATGTTCTCGGCGAACTGGAAATCACCACCCGGTTGATGATCACCGGCGGCGAGGCCAAGGAAGAAGCCCGCTTGAGTCGAGCCGATCGCAGTCTGATCCGCGAGTGCATCCTGGATGCGGCGCAGACCTGTGTCGCAGCGGACCGCCAGGTACTGACCCGCAATGTGCGCGACGCCTTGCTGCAGGTCGCCGCCGACCCGCACTTACCGGAAAAACGCCGCGAGCGCGCCCAGGAAATGGGCGAGTCCATCGACTTGTTTTGCCAGGGTTTCGAGGGCGAACTG
Source organism: Pseudomonas sp. Pseusp3 (assembly GCF_047304225.1). NCBI lineage: Bacteria > Pseudomonadati > Pseudomonadota > Gammaproteobacteria > Pseudomonadales > Pseudomonadaceae > Pseudomonas > Pseudomonas sp. Pseusp3. The sequence continues at coordinate 28,463 of NZ_JBGLYV010000007.1, forward strand.
TTCGATCGCGAGGGCACACCTTGGCCCGAGAGCGATGTGACCATTGTCGATCTGGCCACTTACGCGCGGGAGGGCTACGAGGCACAGATGTCCATCAGCTACATCAGCCTGATGAACACCGTGAACAATCTCGCCGAGCGCGATCAGTATCTGGGCCGGCCTATCATCATGGTCACCGACGAAGGACATATCATCACCAAAAACCCACTGCTGGCGCCATTCGTGGTCAAGGGGACGAAGATGTGGCGCAAGCTCGGCGCGTGGTTCTGGTTGGCGACGCAAAACCTTGCCGACTTCCCCACTGCTGCGCAGACCATGCTCAACATGATCGAATGGTGGATTTGTTTAAACATGCCGCCCGCGGAGATTGAAGAAATCGCTCGCTTCAAGAAACTCACCCCGGCACAAAAAGCCCTGTTGCTTTCCGCTAGCAAGGAGCCGGGCAAATACACCGAAGGGGTCGTGCTTTCGAAAAAGCTCGAAACGCTGTTTCGGGCTGTGCCGCCCAGTCTTTACCTTGCCCTGGCCATGACCGAGCCTGAGGAAAAGGCCGAGCGCTGGACACTGATGCAGAACAACGGTTGCTCGGAATTGGAGGCGGTTTACCAGGTAGCTGAACGGATCGATAGAACGCGAGGAATAGAGCCAACATAAGGGGAAGAGGCTCCCGGCTTTGGCCGCCCCGGCTGTTAGCCGTTGGACACCTTTTCAACGTAGGCATCCATGAACCAGTCAGGGACCTCATCAACCTTGAATTCAAGGTCAGTCCCATCCGTAACTTCGGCAAGCAGCACCAGGTCAGCTCCGGAGTTATCGAAGATGTAGGCCCGGTTCGAAGCGGCAATGGCAGCAGGCAGTAAGCTCAGGCAACGGCCGTAGCGCTGGACAATTTTTTCTGTGGGAACTGGGTGCCCACCTGCCGCTACACGGTTCCTGACCCTGTTGATATTGATGTCGGGATCTTCAGTTGCCACGAAGTAGAGGTACGTGCGATATCCAGACGCTCTTGCCTTGAGCATAAAAGCGATTTTATCGTCGCTGGACATCACCGTTTCGAAGGTGAAAGACAGCTGCTCTTCGAGAAGTTTGTTCCGGATGAAGTCAGAAAGCACCGAGGCAAAATAGGAGTTCATCGCGACCGTCTGGAAATTCAGGCCGTTGCTACTAAAGCCTATTTTGGCCACCTCCTCATCGAGCTGGGAGGACTTGACCAGTCGATGTTCCCTAAGAAAAGCAAGGACTTCATCGCCCTCAGCTTCCAATTGAAAATCACTGAATTCCAGACGACCGCTCTCTTTGGCAGCCTTCTCGATTTCATCCGGGTTAATGTAGATACCAATCAGGTGGGAAGGGATGGCACTTTTCATCGTGCTCTTGCCGGAGCCGTTGGGTCCAGCAAAAACCCTCAACCGGGGAACCGTCATGAGCAGCGGCGCACCTTAATTACTCCACCCAGAGTTACTTTGTGCTTGGGTTTTGCCACCCGAATGACCTTGTGCTTACCATCGGCAGTCGTTTCAACAAGCATGCCGTTCATGACTTCCATCACACTGCGGCCGGCAGCCAGCGCGTTGATATAGGCAGTATTGATGGCGCCTTCAGCCATGACCGGGATCTTATCCTCCAGTCGACTCACCAGATCGTCACTCAACACTCTTTCAGCTTTCATATCGCGCTCCACGTTCTCAGAGCGTGCAGAATCTGCACTTAATCAGAATCTTAGCTACGTAAACCTGTTTGTAACAGGGCGAAAGCTACTTCTGTCAGCCCCCATTCTAGAGGAATGGCGTCTGGAACCATACCTTTCAAGAGATTTTCCCGTTCGATGCATAACCGGCGGCATTTGAGCTAAGTACCGCCCTCGCCCAATTGAGGAAAGTGCGATCCCCTGACGAGTCTTTCAGCCGTTGGACAAAACGTGCAGCTAGAAGCGACGATCGTTCTTAAACTGCAATCAGTTGGCCTGTACCGATATCGCCAGGTTGAATGCGAACGGACGATCAATACGATGCAATCGCCTATGAGCAACAGGGTTACTGTGGCACGCTCCGAAGCCGCTGCTGAATCCTCAACAGGAATGCGGCTTCAAACGCATCTTGGCAATCACCGATAGGAAAGGTCTTGCGTGTTTGTGCCAGCTCCCACCACAGTGGAATCTCGCCGGGCGCATCAAGCCAAGCCTGGGCGCATTGCACACCACGTTCGATCATTGGGGCGAATTCGTTGCCCCAAGGTGTCAGAAGACTTGGGCAACCATCCGCCGCAGGAATTGCAATATAGTTTTCGTCCATACACACCCTAGATTTCTGACTTTATTATTAGACGCTGGACCCAGCCTCGAAATCATAACGAAACCAAATGAATGCTTGATAACAGACTTCAGCATCAAATGGCCTAGATCACACCAATGTAGACTATATCCCGTGGATTGAGAGTCCCTCAAGGCGCAATTTGCGCGCATGACTCAAGACTACGAACAGCTTCGTCTTCATCTGGCGGAAAACATCCGCTTGATGCGGCGCGTGAAAAACCTGACCCAAGAGCAACTGGCACTCATGGCCGAGGTGGATCGCACCTACGTCAGTCAAATCGAACGATGCACGGGCAATCCGTCGCTGTTGGTCCTGTGCAAGCTCGCCAATATTTTCGAAATTACCGCCGATCAGTTACTTGTGGATTCCGATATCCTGCGCAGCGCCCTTCACGTCAAATAATAGTCTCGCGTCTCACAAATCCGATAGATCCACCTTCATAATTTCCACTGACAGTCTTCACTCCCTAACCGAACCTGCCCAGGCCATACACCGAGAGCCTGGATCATGCCTGTTGCCTGCTCGTCAATCCCGCCCACAAAGCTACGGCCCTTGGCGCTGAGCGTCCTGCTGGCATGCGGCCCAAGCATGGCGCTGGACACCGGTAGCATCACGTCCTCCGTGCTTTCTCCAAACTGTCTCGAATACAGGGTTGTCGGCATTTGTTTCTGGCTCCTCTGCACGCCCGTCGGCTGCAAGGTCAAAACCTCAACCAAGGTTCGTCATTTCATTCCGGAGCTCGTTGTCTCAAGCTACGCCACCACCGGCAACAACCCCTGGAACGAGATGGCGACCCTCTCCTCTCCTATCAGTGGTGCGGAGGGTGGCGGCAACCTGATCACGTCGAACACCCGCCGCGACAACCTATCCCGCTTCAAGAACGTCGATAGCATCGGCCATCCAGGTGGTTGGGCCGCCACGCAACTGGCCTCGCAGTCCGGCTATTCCTGCGCCAGTGGCGCCACCGCGCTCATGCCCTACTACTTGAGCACCCTGGACTCACTGGCCTGGCGTTATGGCATCCCAGAAGGTTTCTATCCCGAGTCGCTCATGCCGGGGATCCGTGAAATAGGTAGTCAGACCTCGGGAAACATGTGGGGCAATGTCTATCCCCGGCAGGGTATTCTGGTACAGCCCGACGATTTCAAGGCAGCAGCAGTCATGGCGCAACGGGCCGGCGATGTGATTACCCGCAACTGGCAGCCGCATGTGTATGTACCGCTCACACCCGCCAAGCACGACGGCTACTGGCCGCCTGGCCCGATCGTTGAAAACGACGCTTCGACCCACAAATGGCAATTGCTCTACCCTCAGGTTCAGCCCACGTGCGCCATCTTCCCCAGCGATCCGGCACAGAGCGTGGATGGCGGCTACGCCTGGTCGCTGTGGCGTCCTTACAGCTGCTGCAAACGTGAGGGGCAGACCTTTCTGTTCAGCATCGACTTCGAAGGCGGTGCATCATGAGTCGGCTTATCACACGACCATGGTTGGGCGTGCTGAGTCTGTTGCTCTGTGGACTGCTCGCTTTTGACACGCATGCCCACGCCGCCGAAGGCGATTACCGCCTGGGCACTCAAGGCGAAGTGCTCGACGACCGAGTGATGTACACCATCGGTGGCGGCTCGGCAGTGGGCTCACCGAGCTCGCTCTACCGACCCAGCGGTCTCGGTGTCGGCGGGTCATGGCGAGCAAACATGATGTGCGGCAACATGAGCCTCACCAACACCCTGCAAAACCAACTGAATGGCGTCACCGAAGGCTTCCAGCAGATCATGGGCAGCATCGTGCAGAACGCGACCCAAGCCGTGATGTCGCTGCCAGCGTTGATCATCCAGCGCGCCAATCCCGGCCTCTATGAGTTGTTGAGCAACGGGGTGATGCAGGGACGTATCGACTTCGACCGCTCCAAGCTGACCTGCCAAGCCATGGCCGAAAAGATGGCGGACAAGGTCGGTCAAGCCGGCTGGGGCGCGCTAGCCAAGAACCAGGAGATGCAGAGTAATCTGGAGCAAACCGGCGGTGATGCAGTGGCCACGGTGAAAAATACCGAGTCCCATAACGGCAATAATGGGGTGTCCTGGGTTGGCGGTTCGAAGGCTGGTGGGAATGGGCAGACACCCATTCGGGTGACCTCCGACGTAGTGCGCGCGGGCTACAACTTGCTGCATAACCGGACGGTGGATGACAGTACGTCGATTAGTAGTAGTGACTGTTTGGGTGGAGCCATTTGCCAGACATGGGCTTCGCCCCAAGAGGAATCCGAATGGGCCGTTCGCGTGTTGGGCGAGAACGAAGTCGCGACCTGCGACACCTGCGAAACCCTGCGTGCTACCGCTGGCAGCGGATTGACGCCACTGATTCAGGAGGCCTACAGCGAGCGGCTGAAAACCTTACAAGGAATGCTGTCAGGTTCACTGCCGCCTACTCCTGACAACCTGGCTAAAGCCTCTAGCCCGATGCTGCCAGTGACCCGTGGCGTGATTGAAGCCTTGCGCGACGATCCCGACCAGGATCTGTTGACGCGACGCCTGGCCAGTGAGACTGCTCTGTCCAGCGTGCTCGACAAGGCACTGCTGCTACTGCGCACGCTGCTGGCGGGTAGTCACGAACCGAACATCGCCTCCGCCGAGCCGGCACAGGCCGCCTTGACGAAAAACATCGACGCCTTGGAGAGCGAAATCCGCCTGCTGCAGACCGAACTGCAGGTCCGGCAGATGCTGGCCACCAATACCGCCAGCCTGGCGCTCGATCGGCATACCGGTGGTGCTGATGCTTCGCGTACCGTCAAGCAAGGCGACCCCGAGCCCGGTCGACTCAATGATGCTGATGCCAGGCGCAAGTGAGCCATGAAACGCTCACCGCTATTCACTTTGCTTGTGAGTTTGAGGATTGCCGCGGTGGTGATTTTAACCGCTGCGCTGGTCGCATGGATCGGCCGCACTGCGCTGGGTAGTTTCGAGGTCTGGCAGCAGGCATTCGAATCCGTACGGCCCTATCTGCGGTGGTGGCGTGCCCTGCTCTACAGCGCCCTCTTTGCGCTCTGGTGGGATCTGCTTCGGCGCTACCGACATCGACCACAGGATCGACTGCGCGTGAAGAGCATCGGAGCAATAGGGCTCGCGCTCTTTACCTGCGTCGAACTCACCCGATTGTGAGGCCACCACGATGCTCATGAGCACCAACAGCTACCTGGAGTTTTACCTCTCCCTGCTGGCCTGGATCATCAACAACGGCCTTTGGAGCGTCCTGTCCGATACCGGGCTGTTTGCCGCGCCCTTTGGTGCAATCATTTTGCAAGAATGGTTGTCGGCCCGTCAGCAAGGCGCGGATGAAGGCAACAAGGGTCTGCTATCGGTGCCGCGGATCGAGAACCGGCTGTGGCTGGCCTATATCGTCGTATTGTTCGGCTGCGCGCCCGTCTTTCCGTTGAGCCTCACCTCAATAGCGTTCGATGACGTGGCGAGTCAGCGCTGCGGTGTCAGTGTGGCCAAGCCAGCGGAAACTGCTTGGGGAGCGACCTTCAATACCATCGGCGAACGCTCCGCTAACGTGCCGATCTGGTGGTTTCTGGTGCATACCTTGAGCAAAGGCGTGACTGCGGCAGCTACTGCCTCTATCCCCTGCGCACCGGATATCCGGCAGATGCGCATGGAGATCGACAGTTCGCGCATCGACAGCCAGGTACTGCTGCAGGAAGTCGCCGACTTCACTCGCGACTGCTATGGCTATTCCCGTTCTCGACTGTTCACCAACCGTCCGCAGCTGGACAAGGCACAAAGTCACGACGCATCTTGGATCGGCTCAAGCTATTTTCTCGACACGCCCGGCTACTACGATACGGATCATTCACACACACCGCGAGTCAGCTGGCCGTATGACGAAAGCCGCGATGTTTCCTTACCTCGGCTGGAGAATGGCGCGGGCTACCCCACCTGCAAGCAGTGGTGGAGTGATAGCGGTGTCGGGTTGCGCGAGCGCTTGATTGAGCAGGTCGATCCTTCGTTGCTGACTCAGCTGAAAGGTTGGTTGACTGGTCATTCGAGCAACGAGATCGAGGATGCCACCCTGCGTGAGCTGGTCAGCCCGCGCCAGCAATCGATGTCCATGTCGCCCGGACAGGTGTACCAGGACTATGGCTCCAGCGCTCGCGGCGGCTCGATCAATCAGGGGCTCAATAATCTGGCCACCAATACCGGGTTGGCACTGGGTTCCTTCAGCAACTTCCCGGCGATGAATGCGTTACGCGCCGCGCTACCGATGGTGCAGGCTTTCCTGATCATGGGCGTCATCATCAGCTTGCCGCTGATTCTGCTGGTCAGTACCTACCAGCTGAAGACCGCCATGACCGTGACATTCGCGCTGTTCACACTGCACATGCTGAGCTTTTGGTGGGAACTGGCACGCTGGGTCGACTCCAGTATGCTCGACACCTTGTACAATCAAGTTTCGGCTTCCAATCAGGTGCTGTTGTCGCTGCCCACATCCGGCTTCATGGATGGGACGGTCACCGCGCAGGTAATTGAGTATGTGATGGGGGCGATGTTCATCGTGCTGCCGATGCTGTTTCTAGGGGCCATGAGTTGGGCAGGATATTCAGTTGGCAACGGAATTCAAGGCATGTTGGCGAACGGTAGCAAAGCCGCAAGTGATTCAGCGAGCAAAGGTACGGATCAAATATTGGGTGCTGCTAAGCGCTCAATTAGATGACTTGCTGTCACCTATATAATGCCCATTGTCGTCAAAGTCACCGATGTAGAGATCAGCACCTAGATAGTCTGGCCCTGGATTTTCCTCTTGATTATCGGAACCAATAAAGTCCCTGAACCATAGCAAAGTGATGACAGCCAGCGTCATCACAATAAAAGTAACCAGCCAAACACTGACAAAGAGCAGCCCCCCAACCAACGCCAATTTGGCAGTCAGGAAGCTCCCGCGAACAAGTAATTTACCTGCGGGCATACCTGCCGTCACCGCACGCTCAGCCACGCGGGACTCAAACGCTATCAACTTGAGATACCCGCGTTTTATCGACATGCCACAGGCATACGCCCAGCGGTGGGCACGTGAGTTCTGATCCGATTGCTGAGTCGGCATGGTCTCGCCCTCTTCTGAGCGTTTTCATGGTTGAGACAGGAGTAATAGCCTACTACTGAAAGCAGCCCATGCCTGACCGCTTATCAGTTTGCCCAGCCGAAAAACCCTCACTGGACAACGTAAGACAAACCTCGCAACACAGCTTCTCTGCGGAGGTTACCCCACATAAAACGCTCCACTAAATACAAGTACGGATCGCTATTATCGACAACACCCTGCCGTGGGCGACGTCACTGCGTAAGCTGGCTGCCGCTAATACTGCAAACTGTAACACCCCCGTCACCACCCCAATTGCTTATTAAAACCAAGGGCGTCGTAGTAGTCATGCTGCGTGAGAATCTTGCCGTTCTTGAGATGTATGAAACTAACGCCCTTAAAGCTGAGACGGCGCTGAGTGGCCGGGGTCTCGGTACTCCAGGGGCCGGTATTGGTACCGTTGAATTCCCATTCGAAGGCAATGCTCTCGCCGTTGACAATCGGCTCGCCGAACATTTTCCATTGCAGATCTGGCACTGCCTGCATGAACACTTCAATGACCTGAGTCTTGGCGTTTTCGCGACCAACCTGAGGTGTGCCCACCGAGGCGTCGAGGAACTCAACGTTGTCAGAAAAGTACTCGGCCGCGGCATCCGCATTATGAGCATTCCAAGCCTTCATGTAGTCATGGACCACATCAAGGGTTGTGTTTTGTCCAGCCGCAAAACTTGCATGACTGGCCAAAACCAGAAGCAGCCCGAACAGTAGTGAGTGGATTCGAAACATCATAGCCTTCAACCTTGTTGTCAGAAGATGGGGTTGCCTGCCGCGTTCAGCGGCAGGCATTGATGTCAATTAGCGGTTTTTCCAAGCATCCGAAGCTGGGGCCCTGCCCTTTTCATAAGGACGAAACAGGGTCATGTATAGGACACCGACGAGGATGACGATGGCACCGACAAGTGCGATGCCGTAGTTCACGTACCAGGGCGCATCCGGGGTACGCGGCCAGGACATATTGACGATGGCGAACATGCCATAGCAGAGGGCAGCGATGTTAACTACCCAACCCCACCGTCCCATGGTGAACTGGCCTTTGGGTCTCCACCCACGGATACGGGCGTACAATGCACCGCCAACAATCATCTGGAACGCCAGGTAGATACCGATGGCGGCAAAGCTCACCACCAGCGCAATAGCGTTCTGAAGGTAGAAGCCGACACACACAATGATCGCCGGCAGCACGCCACACACCACCAGGGCTGCGGTCGGAACGTGCGTCGTAGGCGAGAGCTTTTTCAGCACATTACTGCCCATGAGCATTTCGTCTCGAGCATAGGCATAGAGCAGACGACTGGCAGATGCCTGCAAACTCAGCACGCAGGAAACAAACGAAACCGTAATCACCGCCATGACGACCCGAGAGCCAACAGGACCGAACGCCGCGCCGAATATCGTGGACATCGGGTCCTTGTCTTGTCCGGAAATAACTGCGGCCATGTCAGGCACTGCCAGGATCAATGCCAAGGCCGCAAAGATCGAGGCGGCGCCGCCGATCCAAATAGTCATCCGCATGGCCTTTGGAACCTGGCGGCTAGGATTTGGAGTTTCCTCGGCTACATCGCCGCAGGCTTCAAAGCCGTAGTAGAGGAACATCCCCGCCAACGAGGCTGTAAGGAAGGCTGGCCAATAGGCCCCGTCGATGGAAATGTCAAAAGTGTCGAACAATACGCTCAAGGACTGGTGGCGTTCGAAGATCAGTAGGTATCCACCGATCAACAAAGCCCCGACCAATTCGCAAAGAAAACCAAACATCGCCACCCGAGCTAACAGCTTGGTACCACTGAGATTCAAGACCGTCGCCGTGGCCGTCAGAAATAGCGCGACCAACGTATTAGTCACCGGCGACGACTCGAAACCTAGAAGGTTAGCGATGTAGGGACCAGCACCCAGCGCGACGGCGGCAATGGTGACGCATAGAGAGATGGCATAGATCCACCCGACCATCCACGCCCACTTTTTGCCGACCAGACGACGGGCCCAAGGATAGACGCCACCGGAAATCGGGTATTGAGATACCACTTCGCAAAAAATCAGACACACCAGCATCTGGCCGAACCCCACCAGCAGGTAGGACCAAAACATTGGTGGCCCGCCGGCGGCCAAGCACAGGCCGAACAAGGTGTAGACCCCTACCACCGGGGACAGATAGGTAAACCCAAGGGCAAAGTTTTGCCACAGACTCATACTACGTTCGAAATTCGAGGTGTACCCAAGAGCACGGAGTTGCTCCGCGTCTTGGTCCACAGCCGCTGTGGGACTTATTGAGCTGTTCATTCCAACATCCTTCAAAAAGGAATTTGTTTTAGTAGGCGTTGATCGGACGGTGCAATCCCGCCCGTAGCGCGGTTAACTAGGGGTGCCTCAGAGTTGTATCCAGGTGGCCTTGATCTCGGTGTACTTATCAAAGGCATGTAGGGATTTGTCACGGCCATTACCGGACTGTTTAAAGCCGCCGAACGGCGCCATCATGTCACCGCCGTCATAGAGGTTGACCCAAACACTCCCGGCACGAAGTGCGCGGGCCATGTTGTGGGCTCGAGACAGGTCAGCCGTCCAGACGGCTGCTGCCAGTCCATAAGGGGTGTCATTGGCGATGCGTATCGCATCCTCGGCTTCGTCAAATTCGATCACTGACAGTACAGGACCAAAGATCTCTTCCCGGGCGATTTTCATCGAGTTGCTGACATTGTCGAACAGGGTCGGCTCGACATAACTGCCGCCGGTTTCTGCCAGTACCGCATGTCCACCCAGCAATAGCCGCGCACCTTGTACCTGACCCTCTTGGATGTATTGCAGCACCCCTTCCAGATGACGACCGTCCACCAGTGCACCGACATTAGTATCAGGGTCGAGCGGATGTCCCGGCTTCCAGCCCTTCATGGCCTCGACAACCATTGGTACAAAACGCTCCTTGATTGACGCCTGCACGAGCAAACGTGAACCGGCGGTGCAAACCTCGCCCTGGTTGAAGGCGATGGCTGCCGCTGCAGCTTCGGCCGCCACCTGCAGATCAGGGACATCGGCAAATACAATGTTGGGACTCTTGCCGCCGGCCTCGAGCCAGACCCGTTTCATGTTTGACTCACCCGCATAAACCAGTAATTGCTTGGCCACTTGGGTAGACCCGGTAAACGCCAAGGTATCAACGTCACCGTGCAAGGCCAACGCCTTGCCCACGGTGTTGCCATAGCCCGGCAGAACATTGAGGACACCCGCTGGCAGACCCGCCTCCAGAGCAAGCTGTGCGATGCGGATAGCGGTCAGCGGAGAACGCTCCGAGGGTTTGAGGATCACCGAGTTACCGGCAGCCAGCGCCGGCCCCAACTTCCAGGACGCCATCATCAGTGGGAAATTCCACGGCACGATAGTAGCGACCACCCCGACCGGCTCCCGGGTAACCAGCCCGAGCTGATCGACCGAGGTCGCTGCCACCTCATCGTAGATCTTGTCGATTGCCTCACCGCACCAGCGGATACTGTCAATGGTCCCCGGGAGGTCGACAGACAGCGAATCGGAAATCGGCTTGCCCATGTCCAATGTTTCCAGCAGAGCTAGCTCTTCGGCATGGGCCTGCAACAATTCGGAAAATCGCACCATCACGGCCTTGCGCATTGCAGGTGCTTGGCGTGACCAAACGCCGGACTCGAACGCCGACCGGGCGCTGGCTACCGCCAAATCGGCATCCGCCGCATCGCAACTCGCGACCAGGGCAAGCACACACCCATCGATAGGACTTATGCACTCGAAGGTTGCACCTGAACTGGCCGACACATATTCGCCATTGATAAAGGCTCGCCCTTCGATGCTCAGCGCCTTGGCTCTGGCTTCCCACTCTGATCGGGTCAACTGACTCATGGTTAAAAGTGCTCCTGGGTTCGGATGGATGCGATCTCAAATCGCCTTAAACCTATGGAACCATATCTTTTAATCCATGAGAACCCCAAAAAAGCGGGTTTAAGGTGATTTTTTTGACTTTTTATGCGTTAAAACTCTAGAATCACCACACGAACATGCACAAAAATAACATTAAATATGAAATAGAATTTTAAAAGAAACACACATCCGGACGCGCTTGACGCTACATCGGACTATTGCCACAGGCGTAAAACGGCGCCGCCCATGAATGAATCAACCATGAGCCCTACTTCAAGCCTCATACGCCTTAACCAGGAAGGTAAAACGGAGTCTGTTACCCGTCGCCTGATAGAAATGATCGATCTGGGTTTGTTCACAGAAGGCGAACAGCTCCCCAATGAAAGTGTCCTGGCCACACAACTCGGCGTTGCCACGGTCACACTGCGGGACGCGTTGGCGGTCTTGCGCGAGCGCGGGGTTATCGAAACCCGTCGCGGACGCAGCGGCGGGAGCTTCATCTGCGCCGCGCCGCAAACCTCAGATCAGTCTCTGTTCGATCAACTTCGTGAAATCAGCACGCTTGAACTGCGCGACCTCGCCGATGAACACGCTGCCATTTCAGGCGCGGCCGCCCGACTAGCGGCTCAGCGCGCCGGGCCTGAGCAACATGCAAGACTGAGCAGCTTTGTCGACGCTCTGGCCAACGCTCAAGAGCGGCGAGACCGCCGACGAGCCGACGCCAGATTCCATATCGAAATAGCCGTGGCAGCGCAGTCTGTGCGCCTGACTCACAGCGAAGCGCGCTTGCAGGCGGAACTTGGGGAACTGTTATGGCTGCCGTTTGCCGGTCAACCGGATCCACAGACCATCGAACGGGAACATAGAGCTATCCTGGAAGCCATCGTAGCGAACGACGCCAATCTGGCGGGCGCCCTGGCAGAAGCACATGTAACAAGAGGCGTTCGCCGCTTAAGCACCCTACGACTACAACAAATGGCAGAAGGCGACTTATGAATGGAACGAAAATTGCTGAATTACTCGCTCGCTATGCAGCACGGCGTCGCATACCTCGCCGACTGCAGGCACCGCATTGTCTTCTCTGAGTCATGAGGTAGAGCCATGGCTAACGAAATGTCAGCAAACGAGTTGTCCCAATGTGCCACGTTGATCAACGCTTCCATTAGTAACGTATTCAAGGGGCTCAACGATATGAGCGCCCAAGTATTGAGCATTTGGGAACATCTGTGTTGCAACACGAAGCGCCCCAGCCAAGGCGACCTCAAGCCATTGCTGCCTATTATCCGGAAAGTCCTGAACTCGGAGAGCCTCAAGTTTCATGGCGCCGGAGTTGTCTTCGCTCCTGGTGAGCTGGAAGATCGCGAGATGCATCTGGAGTGGTGGTGCCGAACCCAAAAAGAAGAGATCCAGCCTCTGACACTGAATTTTAATAGCCGTAGCGACCGTTTTTACGATTACCTGCACATGCCTTGGTACACCCGCCCCCAGCAAACCCGGCAGCCCTCCATAGACGGCCCGTTCGTGGATTTGTACGGCACGGAGCAGTACATCGTTGCCTTCTCGGTTCCTATTTTTTTCGCAGATCGCTTCATTGGTGTAGCGGCTGCCGATATTTCTCTGCACTCCCTGGAACCCTTGCTCGTGCGCAGCCTTATGCGGGTCAGTAACGAGGCGTTGTTACTCAATGCCGAAGGTCGAGTGCTGGCGGCTAACACACCGAGTTGGCTGGCCGGTGATTTGATCCGAGGTACCCTGAGCCTGGACAACGAACAGGGGCGCGTCCTGAGCCTTATCGACACATCGTCATATTGGAGCGTCGTGGAGCGGCCTGTGCCAAGGTGCTGATCAAGACTCCATCTTGGTTTGAAAAACCAAATCTCAACCCATGCGCTTCAGGAAGAATCCCGTCGAATGAAAGCTCCTGCCATGGATGGCTGGTGGTCGCCATGCACTCCGCTACCGAAAGCGCCCCCCATCCAGCCGCCTATCCCGTCAAGCTATTGCACCAGAACCAACTCAACCGACTTGGCAAGGCTGTGCTCGCTCGCCGCGGCAATGGAAAAACACCACCTCTAGAAGGACTGTCATTCGCGTAGCCGCAGGTGGTCGCGCAGCCACTGAGGTTCTTCACGAAGCCCGGGAACGACAGAAACAAGAACTTTGATGCGTCATGCCACACGTTTCCTGCCTGTCGGACCTGTCTAAAACCCGCACCGCGGTCAGATCATTTTTCGAAGAATGGAGCCAGAGGGCTGAGCTCAAATCGAGGCCGCTGCGGTGAACATGAATACAGCTTTTGACCTGGAGGTTAGCCAGCATTGCCTGAAAGCACGGTAGGCCTACAACCTTTTCTACGGGGTCATCAAATATGGCCGAGCAGGGATCAATCAGGTACGAGTCGACGAGACCAATCGACTGCATCACAACAAACCAGCCCTATTAGGTTATCAAGCAAGCCCGCTGTTTACTGCTGCGCAATCCAGAGAACCTGAAGAAGCCGGAACAACAGGTTCCTCTAGAGGCATTGTGAGCCGGGTTCATTGGTCAATGCACACCGGTCAATTAAAAGGAATAAATCATGGTCATCAAACGGATGGTGTACGGCTACCCGGACAGCGAACTCTTTTTCATGAAGATCAAGAGCGTCTTTCCCGGTAATCCGTGAAGAATCATTTTTTTACTCACGAAACGAAGGTCGTGGCGCGACCAGCACCCTGCGCCGCGCCGATGACCGATACGACTTTATGACACCAAGTGACGCTATCAGGAGTTGTGCGTGTAGCCCTCCCACTGATGCCACATGCTTTGGTTGACACCCAGGCCAAACCAGCGGTCTGTGTCGTCGAGTGCACGGCTGAAAATATCAACCACGAGCTGTATTTCTTCTTTCGTGGAAATCAACGGCGGGCAGAATGCGATCGAGTCTCCCATCGCCCTTGTGATCATGCCGTACTCCTGCGCACGTCCCGCCAGGTAGCGCCCCAGCTTCCCAACCGTATCCATCGGTTCCTTTGTCCGACGATCCGCAACGAGCTCCACAGCAGCGATCAATCCACAGCCCCTAACCTCCCCTACCAACGGATGATCAGCAAATTGAGCCAGTCCGGCTTGAAGTTGTTCGCCCAACTCGCAGGCGTGCTCGACAAGCCGCTCTTCTTGGATGATCTTTATGTTTTCCAGCGCAACTGCGGTCGCAACCGGGTGGCCGCTGCCGGTGAACCCATGACCCAGAGTACCGAAGGTGTGGCTTTGATCGGCAATCCCCTCGAAGACCTTATCGTTGATCAGGACTGCCGCGATCGGTTGATACGAAGAAGATAATTGCTTGGAAACTACCATGACGTCTGGCTTGATGCCGAAGGTTTCGCAGCCAAACATCTTGCCGGTACGACCGAAGCCGCAAATGACTTCATCCGCGACAACCAGCACATCATATTTGCGGCACACCGCCTGAACCTTGTCCCAATATGTGCGCGGAGGCACGATCACGCCGCCCGCCCCCATCAGCGGTTCGCCGTAAAAAGCGGCTACGGTATCAGGGCCCTCTCGGAGGATGACATTTTCCAGTTCAGTTGCCAGGCGATCAGCAAATTGTTCATCGGTCTCGCCAGGCTTGGCATTGCGATAGTGGTGCGGACAAGCGACGTGAAAGAAGCCGGGCAGCGGCACATCAAAGCCACGTTGGTTCGCCTGCAACCCGGTCAGACTGGCGCTGACAGCAGTAATGCCGTGATACGCATTGTGACGGCTGATGAACTTCTTTTTGCCAGGCTTACCAATGGCATTATTGCGATACCAGATCATCTTCACGACGGTGTCGTTGGCTTCAGAACCTGAGTTAGTAAAGAAGACCTTGCTCATCGGCACCGGGGCGAGTTCGATCAGCTTCTCAGCCAATTCGATACTGGGTGTGTGAGCCTTGTGGCTGAAGAGGTGATAAAAGGGAAGTTTGCGTAGCTGTTGCTCCGCAGCCTTGATCAGGCGCTCATTACTGAAACCCAGCGCCACACTCCAAAGACCCGACATCGCTTCGAGATAACGCTTGCCTTGGCTGTCATAGACGTAAACGCCTTCGCCACGTTCGATGATCAGCGGGCCTACTTCCTGGTGAAGTCGGGCATCCGTATAGGGGTGCAGTTGATGCTGAACATCCTTTTCGGCGAGAGAAAGATACGAGCGATTCATGTTAAGGAACTCCGGGGAATGGCGGCCATATGGCGTTGTTGCAGGCTTTGGTGGGTGTTCATTTCCACCCCTCTTGACGCTTGATGAATGTCCGCCGTGATCACACGCCGATACAGAGGTATTTGATTTCCAAGTAGTCCTCAATGCCATACTTGGAGCCTTCACGCCCCAGACCTGAGGCCTTGATGCCACCGAACGGCGCCACTTCGTTGGAGATGATCCCGGTGTTGACGCCGACAATGCCGTATTCCAGGGCTTCGCCCACACGGAACACCCGGCTCAGGTCGCGGGCATAGAAGTAGGACGCCAGGCCGAATTCGGTGTCGTTGGCCATGGCGATCACATCGGCTTCATCCTTGAAGCGGAACAGCGGTGCCAGCGGGCCGAAAGTTTCTTCCTTGGCAACGGCGGCGTTGCGCGGTACATCCACCAGCACGGTCGGCTCGAAGAAGGTCCCGCCCAAGGCATGCGGCTTGCCGCCGGCAACCACGCGAGCGCCTTTGCTCACAGCGTCTTCAATGTGCTCCTGGACTTTGGCCATGGCTTTGGCGTCGATCAGGGGGCCGGTGGTGATGCCGTGTTCCAGGCCATTACCAATGTTCAATTTGGCCACGGCCGCGGTGAGTTTTTCGACGAAGGCATCGTAGACACCATCCTGGATATACAGGCGATTGGCACAGACGCAGGTCTGGCCATTGTTACGGTACTTGGAGACCAGCGCGCCTTCGACGGCGGCGTCCAGGTCAGCGTCATCGAACACGATGAAGGGGGCATTGCCACCCAGTTCCAACGAGACCTTCTTGATGTCCTTGGCGCACTCGACCATCAACTGACGGCCGATTTCGGTGGAGCCGGTGAAGGTCAGCTTGCGCACGAGCGGGTTACCGGTCAGCTCGCTGCCGACTTCGCCGGCACTGCCGGTGACCACGCTGAACACACCTTTCGGAATACCGGCGCGCTCGGCCAGCTCCGCCAAAGCCAGGGCCGAGTAAGGAGTTTGCGAGGCCGGCTTGAGGACCATGGTGCAGCCGGCGGCCAGGGCCGGACCGGCCTTGCGGGTGATCATCGCCGAAGGGAAGTTCCACGGAGTGATGGCGGCGGTAACACCGATCGGCTGCTTGAGCACCATCAGTCGCTTGTCGACCTGGTGACCGGGGATCATGTCGCCATACACGCGCTTGGCCTCCTCGCCGAACCATTCCAGAAAGGAGGCGGCGTAAGCGATTTCGCCACGGGACTCGGTCAGTGGCTTGCCTTGCTCCAGGGTCATCAGGCGAGCCAGGTCTTCCTGGTTGAGCATCATCAGATCGAACCACTTACGCAGTTTGTTGGCGCGATCCTTGGCGGTCAGGGCGCGCCAGGCCGGCAGCGCCTTGTCAGCGGCTTCAATCGCGCGACGGGTTTCGGTCGCGCCCATCTTCGGCACGCTGCCGATGATTTCACCGGTGGCCGGGTTGTTGACCTTAAGCGTTTGGCCATTGTCGGCATCTACCCAGGCACCGTCGATATAGGCTTGCTGGCGGAACAGTTTCGGATCGTTGAGTTGCACGCGAAATTCCTCGTTAGCGGGTTGCGACGGAGGCCGCCATCGGGGCGGTCCGAGTGGAGTTGGCGGATTTGACAAAACTGACGCCTGTGCTGGCGAGCTGCTCGCGGACCTTATCGACGATGTAGGCGCCGATCGGGATCGCGGAGGTCGCTGCGGGCGACGGGGCGTTGCAGACGCTGACGCTACGGGCGGTGTTGACGAACAGGAAGTCGTCGATCAACTTGCCGTCCAGCGAGACCGCCTGGGCGCGGACACCGGCCGGGTAAGTGGTGAGGTCGCTCTTGTTGATGCTCGGGCAGTACTTCTGTACTTCCTTCAGGTAGCCGCCCTTGAACAGTGAGTTTTTCATCTCGATCAGGCCGGGACGCAGGTTCTTCATCAGCACCTTGAGAATGCCCGGGGTGGTCAGGGTTTCGAACATGTCCGACAGCGAGAAATCGGTCTTGAGATAGCCTTCGCGCTTCATTGCCAGCACCGCGTTGGGGCCGACGGTGACGGTGCCGTCGATCATGCGGGTCAGGTGCACACCGAGAAATGGCATGGCCGGATCCGGGATCGGGTAAATCAGATGGTTGACGATCTGATTATGCTGTTTGGGCAGCAGGTAATACTCGCCGCGAAACGGGCAGATGATGAAGTTGGGCTTGATCCCGAGCATGCGCACCACGCGGTCAGCCATCAGGCCCGAGCAGGTGATCAGGAAACGCCCGTGGTGTTCCAGAGTGTCAGTGCGCACCACTACTTCATCCGGACGCTCGTCGATGGCAACCACTTCGCTGTTGTAGCGGATCTCGCCACCGGCGGCTTCGAATTCGCGACCCATTGCTGCGGTGACCTCGGCGTAGTTCACGATGCCGCTCGAAGGCACGTAGATACCGCCCAGGCCGACGATATTCGGCTCGCGCTCGCGCAGCTCGGCGGCCGACAGCCATCCACGCCTCAGACCATTGGCTTCGGTGCGGTCCCACAACGCGCTCATGCGCTGCATTTCCAGCTCGTTGGTGGCCACCAGTAGCTTGCCGCACTCGTCGTAACGGATGCTGTGCTTGTCGCAGAAGGCCTTAGTGGCCTTGTTCCCTTCCAGGCAGAAACGTGCCTTCAGACTGCCGGGGGTGTAGTAAACACCGGCATGGATCACTCCACTGTTGTGGCCGGTCTGGTGCTTGGCCGGGCCGGACTCTTTCTCCAGCAGGAGGATTTGTGCGTCCGGGTAAACCTGGGTCAGTTGCATGGCCGTGGACATACCCACAATGCCGCCACCGATGATAATGAAGTCGTACGCAGCCATTAGCTTGCACCCACCTGAATTACGTTTTTGTTGGAAGCGCGACGAGGGCCACACGGGGTGGCCCTCGTCATTTCAGCGCTTGGCAAACCTTATTGGCCGCGTTGGTACATGGTCTTCTGGTAGCTGATGTATCCGCGCTGGCGCATCAACTCACGACGCAGGCCCGGGTGGGCAGTAAAGCGGTCACGGCCGTGCAGCCAGAACATGTTGTTGACCAGCACGAAGCTGCCGACCGGCACCGGTATCGAAACCTTCTTCTGGCTGCCTTCCAGGGATTCGCTCATGGCGGTCAGCCAGATGCCTTCCTCGAAGTCCTTGGGCTGCACAAACTGGTCGATGTAGCGCATGGTCGGGCGGCCTTCGGCGTCGTTGTCGAACACCGCGTGGAACACGTCTTCACGCACGTTCTTGCTCGGTGGCGCGGTGAAGCGCATTTCACGGCGGGCCAGCGGGTGCGTGTAGTAGTGGTTGAGGTCCTCCCAGTCGTCCAGGTGCAGCAGCAGGGTGTTGCCGCCTTCCATGTTCTGCTCGTCGATCTTCATCATCAGCACGTAGTCGGTACGTTCCTGAACGAAGGTGCCGTCGTTGTGCAGTTCCATGACCCGGTGTGGCTGGCGCAGGTAACTGTCGGAATTGTCGGTGTTGACCACTGCGAAGCGCGCGTAGAACTGTCCGCTCATGGCATCGAAGTTGGACCGACCGATCAGGTGGGCGACGGCGGAGGAGAACTTGACCATGTCATCGGCTTGGGTCACGTCATTCAAACCTTCAGGCGTGATCAGCATGCCGCCCGTGGCGCGGTCCAGAATGGTGTTGACCAACACCGGGCGCAAGGTGCCTTCGCACAGCTCGTCAAGGATCTGCCCGACCCGGAAACGCAGGAACGACTTGTACTCCAGAGCCTGGACCGGCCATTCAGCCACCGCCTTGACGAATGCGTCGACGGTTTCCTTGGCGAATTTCAGCTCAAGCAGGCGCGGCGACTGGCTGGAAGGGGTAAGGATGAAGCCCTTAGTTTCCGATGGGAGTGGCATCACAAGGTCCTGAATCTGAGTAAAGGCGTTCATGGCAGTTCCTGGGCAGAAGGTAGGGATTAGCCCCTCCAGCATTGATCTGGATCAGGCGCAGAGCAAAAATATCGCCATAAATAAATAATGTCTACGTTTTTATTGTTGATCGACAAAATCACATTCCGTCTTATATTTTTCGTATGACAGATGTTTAGGTATGATTGGACCTTGTCGATATCAGGAGCAGTACCTTTGGATAGCCTCGCCCCCAAGCAGAACTCTGCATTTAGCGGGTATGAGCGGCTCAAACAGGACATCATTCGTGGTGTCTTCAAGCCCGGTGAGAAGCTCCTCATGAGCGGGCTCAAGGAGCGTTATGACCTGGGTGTCGGCCCGCTGCGAGAGGCGCTTTCGCAATTGGTGGCCGAGCATCTGGTAGTGGTGATCAGCCAGAAGGGCTACCGGGTCGCGCCCATGTCGTTGCAGGAAATGCAGGACATCTACGATGCCCGCGCCAACCTCGAAGCGATGATCGTAGGCTTGGCTATCGAGCGCGGTGACGACGCTTGGGAGGCGCAGATCCTGGCCCAGTCCCACACCCTGTCCAAAGTCATGGACGTGAAAACCCGAGAGCAGGTCTTGGATGTCTGGGACGAACGGCACAAGGCCTTCCACACGGCCATCGCCGCCGGTTGTGGCTCAAAATACCTGTTACAGGCGCGCGGTTATTTGTTTGACCAGGCCGAACGCTACCGCCACCTTTGGCTGACCCGGACGGTCTTCTCCGAAGAAGCACTAGCGTTGAAGCGCAAGGAACATGCCGCGTTGGTTGAAGCTATTCTGGCGCGCGATGCGCAACGGGCCAGCACTATGATGCGCACTCACCTGATGACGCCGGTGCCGATCATCGCCGAGATCATGCTGGTGCAAGGAATGGGCAGCGCCGCATAAATTTGAGATTAAACGGGTCGGCCAAAGCGAGCATACCCGCCCTCTCTAGCTGAAGCATTGGCGACGCCTGCAACCCCCTTACTTCGCGCAGCCCTCCACGCAGGCTCCCCTGCCGGACAGCACTGCGTGGCTATCAATGCCGTAGCACAACGCCGCACTGCAACCGCATGGCCAGAGCGCATTGCCTGGATCGTAAGAGATGGTGTTGGCTTTGGTGACGTGCGAACGCAGTTTTTTGAAGGCTCGCCATGTGCTGCACAAAGCATTGCCAGTTGGGCAGCGGTATTCCTCAGCCTCTTCATTCCAGTGGAAGTTATTGCTCGAGAGACTGCCGTTGTTGCGCTCCGTTTTGTCCCACACCAGTACATGCTGCTCGACGCTTTTTTCCATCGACGCCGTACCATAGGTGGCGTCGCCGACGAGGTGCTCTGGCTTAATATCGAATGACTCTTCGACACGCTCAACCATGGTATTGGTACTTTCGACTCAGCCGTTCGATGAGCCGGTGTGGGTTCCACATCCACGATGACACTGTGCTCGGTATCGATCAGGTAGTTCGTAGAGTAGGCGAAATACTGGGCCGTCCGGAGTGGCGGTCCCGCGGGCTTGAGGATCTGTCCGCGATAGGCGCTTCGGTAGCATTTCGGTCAGGGCCTCCTCATCCAGTGCCTCAAGGTACTCATGCACAGCCCGGGAGCTCAGGGCCGGATCGCTCCAGTTAATCTGTTCATCTCCCGGTACACCGCGCTGCCGACTCGCATCCGCTTTGATGATGCTGGCATCCACGGCAGATCCTTCGCTTTTGGCCTGCGCCCATGTAGCGACGCAGCACTTCATTGGATAACAGCGAAACAGATTGCTGCCCCGAAAACAGCCGTGTCGATTTTTGGAAAAAAGTAGAGTGATTGGGTACTTCATTTCAAGGTTCAACCAGCAAAACCAGCGATACTTCAGATTCAAATGGTCCCCCGTAGTGACCTACTCCTGTTCAGGTCAAAAGCAATTTCACACTTGACCGTCTATCAGTTCACTCGCCTGGAAAATCCACTCTGGAAACGAGTAGACAACTTTCGTGAAATAGCTCCTCTGAAGTGGTTGATCCGCATAACCCCCTAAGCTAAATATGAGTACGGATCGCTGTTATCGACAGCACCTGCCCAGGTAGCCAGAGCCTTCAAGGCTACGTCACTTCCGTGGTGGTTCTCCCCAAGTGCGATTAGCGTTCGGTGGCTCGCACGGTGACCGTTTCTACGGTGATGAACGGCTACTGCTCTCCAGAGCGCCTTTCGAGCGCTGCTCGCCAAGCAAACCTTCTTGTTTTTCTTCAACCCACTGCCGGGAAATTCTTTCCCGCACGGGACAGGTTTCTTCGCGCTTTCAACGGAGGTACACCATGTCCGACTCACTTACACCGGATGCACTGAACACTCTTCGGTTGCCCATTGTGTTCACGCCTGGTGCTTGGCAACACGCAGTACTGCTCAAGCACTCCGTTCATCCTG
Organism: Pseudomonas sp. Pseusp3; assembly: GCF_047304225.1. NCBI lineage: Bacteria > Pseudomonadati > Pseudomonadota > Gammaproteobacteria > Pseudomonadales > Pseudomonadaceae > Pseudomonas > Pseudomonas sp. Pseusp3. The sequence goes on from NZ_JBGLYV010000007.1 coordinate 50,263, forward strand.
AGAAGCTGCAGGTCGATCGGCTGAGTAACGTATTGCGCGCAGCCTTCGAGGCGCACCGGGCCTCTCCACATGAGCCTTATGTGGTGTTCGAGGTAGCCCACATCGCATCAACGGGTCATCCCCACCATGATCCGTTGCTGCAGCTGAGCCTCCGCCTGCTCCATGAGCCAGAGCAGCCTGACGCCTTGCTAATCGCTCTCGTGGGAGAGCATCAGCGCTAAACGCATACGACCGTACTCGGCCCCCAGATCCACACTCAGATGGTATGCAAGTCCTGCATCAATTCACCCATCACCCAACCGGGGAACCCTTCCCGACGGGCAAGGCGTTCCTCCGTTTTTGTCGAGGAAAATGCCATGCGCGATATCTACCAAGACGTGACTGATAAGATCGTTACTGCGTTAGACCAAGGCGTTGCCCCCTGGATCAAACCTTGGTCCTCAAGTGGCTCAGCTCACGTCGGTCATCATCACCCCTACCCCATTAACGCCATCACGCGGCGTCCCTATTCAGGGATTAATTTACCGTTGCTCTGGGCCGAGGCCAGATTGCAGGGATTCACTCAAGATGGTTGGCTGACCTTCAATCAAGCCAAAAAGGCCGGTGGGCACATCCGTAAGGGTGAGCACAGTACTCTGGCTGTGCTCTACAAGCCGATGGAGCGCGAGGAGCAGACCGAGTCTGGCCAACCCGTACTCGATGATAACGGTCAACCCAAGGTCACTCACTTCGGCATTCTCAGGACGCATTTTCTGTTCAATATCGAGCAAACGGAGGGGCTCGAAGCGCTCAATGAAACCCTGCTCAAGACGGAACCGAGTGATCCCTTCCAGCCCAACAGCGCCGCGGAAAATCTGCTATTGCGTTCGGGTGCGAACATCGTTCATCGATCTGCCGACGACGCCTTTTACCACCCGATCAGGGATCTCATCCAACTGCCGACAAAAGCGCAATTCCATGATGAAGGTGGGTACTACGCCACCGCACTTCACGAGCTGACGCACTGGACCGGGCATCACGCTCGGTTGCAGCGTGAAGGCGTGACGTCAGCCTGTCCGTTCGGCTCGCCAAGCTACGCGTTTGAGGAGTTGATCGCCGAAATGGGCGCTGCGTTTTTATGTGCCAACACCGGTATACAGGGAGAGCTGCGGCACGAAGGCTACATCGACTCCTGGCTCAGCCTGCTCAAGGCTGACAAGCGCGCAATCTTTCGTGCCAGTGGCCACGCTCGAACCGCCTCGGAGTATGTACTCAACCTGGAGCAGCAACTGAAGCAAGCGGTCTTGGATGATGCACTACGCAGGAACGATAGAGCTTACTTGTGACCTCACCGCTGCAATCGCTTCACAGGGCCCAACTCGAGTTGGGCCCTTTTTTCTGCGCTCAGAAAAAAGCCCCGCACTGCGAGACTCTGACGCGAAGAGCAACAGATGGGTAGCCCTGCAGCATGTCATTCCGTATCCAGGTTCTGCGCCAGAAAATCCACCAGCTCAAGTGGACTTCGGCTGTCGATCACTTTGTAGATCAGATCGCGTTTACTGCGCGGCAACTTCTTCACCACGCTCTTCGCCGAGGCCCTGACGGCTTCGTCGGTCCCATGGATACGTGCCGCGAGCAGCAACACGAGCGTGGCGTCAGTGAGGTTCATAGCAAGACCCAAAAAATATGCACCGCAGTGTACCGACTCTTTTCTTTGCAGTACCAGCCCCCCAACAAAACGATGTCTAACAGTATCCATATTCCGATTGCGGTACAAAGGGACACGAGCCAAAAGGGTGAGTAAGGGTTGGAAGGGAATGGGGACTCAAGGGTAAGAGCTCTATCCGAAAAGGCTAAAAGGCCACTGACCCAAGCACCTCCCGGAGGTCACGATGCTCAGCCTGTTTCGCCCCAAAAGGCAGAAGCCCCCTCCGCCGCCGACCGTGAACGTCGCCGACGGTTACCTGCCCATCGAGTCGGCCCACAGCTTGTTAGCAACGGAGCACCGCCGCCAGTTACTCGATCGCATCTGGCAGTACACCGCCCTCTCCCACGCCCAATTCACCCAGCTCTATTTAAATCCGATCCATCGCTACGCCGAACAGGTCCAGCAACTCCCAGCCAGCGAGACGCACCACCATGCGTATCTCGGCGGCATGCTCGATCATGGGCTGGAACTGGTCGCGTGCAGTTTGAAACTGCGTCAGTCGTATCTGCTTCCCACTGGCGCCGCGCCCGAAGACCAGGCTGCCCAGACCGACGCTTGGTCCGCAGGCATCGCCTATGGCGCCCTGCTGCATGACATCGGCAAGATCGCCGTGGACCTGCTGGTTGAACGCCAGGATGGCCGGCTTTGGCATCCTTGGCAGGGTCCCCTGGATCAGCCCTACCGTTTTCGTTACCTCAAAGGTCGTGACTACCACCTGCACGGTGCCGCCGCCGGCTTGCTCTATACCCAGATTCTCGACCGCCCGATCCTGGACTGGCTCAGTGGATTTCCGTTGCTGTGGGCCAGCTTGCTGTATGTCCTGGCCGGTCAGTACGAACGTGCCGGCGTACTCGGCGAGTTGGTCATTCAGGCCGACCGAGTCTCCACCGCACAGAACATTGGCGGCAACCCAAGCAAGGCGCTACAAGCGCCGATTCATTCGCTGCAACATCACTTGATCAGCGGACTGCGTCATCTGGTTCAGCACGAGCTGAAACTCAACCAGCCGGGTGCCGCGGGTTGGTTGACTCAAGACACACTGTGGCTGGTCAGCAAGACGGTCACGGACAAACTGCGAGCCTATCTGCTGTCGCAATCGATTGAGGGCATTCCCTCGTCCAACATTGCCGTGTTCGACGAACTGCAGTCGCATGGGCTGGCCGAGTCGACTTCAGAAGGCAAAGCCATCTGGACCGCTCTTGTCGCGCAGGGGGACTGGCAGCAGAGCTTTACGTTTTTGCGCTTTCAACCGGCGTTGATCTGGGGGAACGAAGACCGCCCAGAAGCTTTCAGCGGAACGGTGAGCGTGGCAGTCGATGACCACCCGACTGACGCTCCGGTATCACCACCGCCGAAGGCAGTCAGTACAAGGTCAACTCAAAGCCAATCGCAGCCCGATCCAATGACTATGGAAGATGCGGACTACTTAGGATCGTTGCTGGATATGTTCGAGGTAGTGAAGCCTGAGGCCTGTGATGCACCGTCCGCAATTGCTCTCAAAATCTCAAACCCTCCTGTGAATAACCCTGGTCAGGTTTTCCTGAATTGGGTTAGGGAAGGCATCCAGAGCCACAAGCTGATCATCAATGACAGCAAAGCGAAAATCCACACGGTGGGTGGCAGCGTATTTCTGGTAACACCTGGCCTCTTTCAACGCTATGCGCAGGAGTTTCCTGGAATCTCTCAGGGCGCCTGTCAAGAGATCGAAGAATGGCGTTGGGTGCAGAAGCAGTTTGAGAAACTGAAGGCCCACAGAAAACGTGACGATGGCTTGAACATATGGATCTGTCAGGTCGAAGGTCCTCGGAAGAAAGCAAATCTTAAAGGCTATTTGCTCGAGACTCCGGCGTTGTTGTTCAACATTGTGCCTGCCGACAATCCTTTTCTTAAAATCGTCAATGCTTAAATTTCCATAGCAGCCTATTGGATCCCTACGACATTCTGTATCGCTAGTACTTGCCAGCCTTGTCCACTCCACTCAGTCCTATCACGATCAATAACGGTCTTTGTGGCCTCATACTTTTTTCAATTCGATCCTTTAGCCACAACTGTACCTGCTGTCGAACTCTCACATCCCCCGAGTCGTCAAGCACCGCAACCGCTCATGCCCCTGGCTGTAGCGAAACCGACACTGCTGCCATTCACCTTGAACACTTGTCCAACCCGGAGAGCGGCTGTGATTAGCCTCTGAATTTCGACAGGCATGTTTGCCGTTCGCTTACAGAAAGCGTGCCTTGCTAACAGCGCCCTCCCCCGAAACCTTACTGTTCAACATTTCCGATGCTTGTCGAGCAGTACCTAACGTCACTCGATCACCACCTCGGGTCGGCTAGCACTAGAAAGCGATACGCAGTGGGTAGTGGAAGATAAGTCCTGCTACGGTAAAGTCCGAACGTCGCCAATTGAAGCGTAGCAATGTCGGCCACGCCCTCTTCGTCTGGACATTCTAGCTACTCATCCCCGCACGGCTTATGATGATGGCAGCTTGGCATTGCCCCGCTCCGTTCTCGGAGCGCTTCGGAGCTACGCGCCTTTTCTAACCACGGATGGATCCTAGGCTCCGCGCTTCGCGAAATAGTCCTCAGGCCTCTCGTCCGCCAAGAAAGTACGCTTTCCGCACAATGTCAGTCTCTCAATGCTAGGAGCAAAAATTGGCTGAAGACGCAGTGTCATTCATCACTCCAGAGGACGAAGCAGAGGTTCGAGAGGATAGAACTCAAGCTCCCGAGCTCTTCGCCCTCGATTCTGGCCAACTACCTTTCGAACGAATGGGAGATGCTCATTTTGAGCTTTTGGTCGCAGATGTCTTTCGCGCAGAGCTGCAAGCTGACTCTGAGGACTGGTACGACACCGTCAGTCGCTTGAATGACGGGGCCGACCAAGGACGAGACGTCATCTTGTTCAACGAAGGCAGTCCCGTTGGAGTAATTCAGTGTAAGCGCTTGAAGAAAACTCTTGAGCTCGATGCGCTTATTTATGAGATCTGTAAATTCTTTCTATACGCTCACATCAGACCACAAATCTCCTCTACGCCAGGAACTGCCTTTAGATATTACGTAGCAGTAGCAGACGGTGTCAGCGCCAAGCTTTTTGAATTTATGCAAGGAACAGGTCAAGCGCGCTTCGATGATTTGCGTGCGACTTTTCAGACGAAATGCGGCACCGTGCGTACTAAATCAGAAACTCTAAAAAAACACCCTTTGCTCAAAAACCTAACAAAACCCCAGCTATGCAATATCGTCTGGCAGTGGATACCTCATTTGCAGACTAGGGTGTTGAAAAAAGACAGCCTTTCAAGCCTGGTGGCTAAACACTCAATAGTAAAACGTACCTACTTCCAACTCGAATCGGACAGTACTGCGATCATCGAAAGCATTCGCGACTACCTAGTATCTCAAGGTGGGGCACTTTCAGGGGCTGACGAGCCTTACCTAAAAAAGATCCGTACAGAATACATTGATCGGGAGCTGCGTGAGGGCGATCAACTCAATATTGGACTTATCCAAGGTAAGGATTTAATTCCTTTTCTACAGGCCATGCTTGCTCCAGAAGTGGGGATGTTCGAGCAAAGTTTTGGTAACCGCCCCGTAGTGCTCGCGGCAGGTTCTGCAGGCGCTGCTCCTGGACAATGGAGTGATATAAATGCGCTTGTAGAAGCCTACCCAAATCCTCTCGTATTAGTAGTCGGATGCGGAGAGGTCACCGGGGCTATGCTGATCGGCTGGACAGCGACCGATGGAATGTCCTCCATTGACCCTTCTTGGAAGCCGGCACCCGCTCAAAAATTCAGGGCGGGATGGTGCTGGGTAACCGACCCTGCTGAAGGGCTAATCAACTGCTATGTTCTGGTGGAAAATGAACCCAATAACCCTGACTTTGATCGAGGTAACATTTCTCTGAGGCTTGCTTTCAAGGATCTTATCGTCTGGCCTACCTTGGGAAATGATTTCACTAATTCACTCCAGAATAAAAACTCTCAACTGCGGAGAATCATCGCGAGCCAAGCTGATGATCGGCAACGCCGGCACAATCTAATCTTGACTTCTCAGCACATCACAGACCTCAAGGGTATCGCGAAATCTCTGCCGGACTACTACGCAAGACGGTTGACCTCTTCGGTTGTGGTTGCGGCCGCCAACAGCGGGCAGCTGCAAAATTGTTCGATGAAAATTCACAGCGCAACCGGGATATTTCCAGCCGCAGACCGAGCGCAAAGTACCCGCTCAAGCCTACCTGGAATACAGCCTCCAAGCCGTGTCATGCGCAGAAGCACCAGTGGTGGAATGATGCTCACACTGACATGGGATGCTAATGGGTCTCTGGAGCGTGTGAAGGGCCTTAGACTGCAAGGTGGTGTAGTCCAAGATGACTTGGAACCAGCTGCACTCGAGTTCCACGAACTCTTCGACCGTCATCCACCCGACGCCTATTATCTTGATGTGGTAAAGGAAGAACTCAAGCGGCTTAACACACTTGTGCAAGCAGGAAGCATTAAAGACTCGCAGGACTTTACATATCAGACCAGGTACGGAGTGAAGCCAGATAACGATTTTACGTTAGACGAAATGGCCTCCTCAGGAAAATATGTGATGAGAGCGGTGAAAGCACTGAGCTACCTCAAGTCTCACAAAGACGCTGTCTGGATCACAGAACCAGGCACGAAAGGCCACCTCCAATTCAGCAACGCAGAAGGTGAGTACAACGTGCTTGCGTGGGCAAATGACGATTTCGGCGTGAGGGATATGGCTAACGATCTCTATCGATGGGCCAGAGGTACTGCAAACCATCCACAACTCGTTGTGTTCGCGAACGGAATTGGTCGTGTTGAGGATACAAAGCCTGGCGAATCTACCGACGATGAGGAAACCAGTCGAGAGCGCTTCGACATTTCAGACCCACCGCACAGAAAAGACTCCATCACCGATGTTGCAATGGTGAATAAGGTGTACTTCTTCGCTCTCGACGGGATCGAGTCGATGTACGACAAGGCAAAGGCCATTCCTGCTGAAGATTTTATGGACGACATATCTAATCGCAGGAAAACACTAGATGCTCAGTGACCTGATTACGCTCTTGGATGAGCGAGCAACCCAGGCCGGCTTCACTTCCCCCGAGAAGGGTGTTTTGGAGTTTACAGGCGACCCTCACTGGCCGGGCCCTCCCCCTACGACTCAAGTGAAATATTGGTCGACTACTTTTGCATCAGTGCTGCTTGTACACATCGACGGCGCTACCGCAGAGGAAGCCTGGAGAGAAACGAAGCATGCTGAAGCGTTTCTCGACGCCGGACTCCTGCGGCTGGAAAAAAAGGGTTCCGTCGTGGATGGCTACCTGGTTTTAGCGCTGGCGCAATCGAATGAAGAGCTCAAGCAATTCATTACTGACGTCGAGAAAGATACGAGGTTCGTCAGGAAGCACGTCGTGTACCAGGACGCCGAAGGCTGGCAACGGTGCCAACGTATCACCCCGCTTGGATTGGCAGGGCCGTATGAACAGGCTGACTACCCGCAATTCGTGCCTGAAAATGAAGAGATGGCTGACCTGCTGGCAACCCTATCAACGTCAAAAGGAAAGGAACTCGCTCGCAATCATGGAAAGAAGTGGGATTTGAATGAATAACTTACCTATTAAATTCATTTCGGTAGAGATCCAGAATTTTCGAGGCGTGCGAGATGTTCTACGAATCCCACTGAGCGCACCGCTGACGATCATTCACGCAGCCAACGGCACCGGTAAAAGCACCATATGCTATGCGTTGGAATGGTTGCTAACGAATAAAGTGAACGATCTTCCAACTACCACTGATTTTTCTTGCCATTGGGGATCTGGCGACACATTGGTAAGCGCTGAATGCGAGATCAACGGCGAACCGTATCAATTAGAACGGCTAAAGGGTAAAGCTTGGATCAAAAAACAGGGCGATCGCAAAAAGAAACCCATCAAAGACGCTAATCTGCTGGAGATGCTCACCCCCGGCTCCATTTCGGGTGGTAGCGCCCAAGCCACGACCAAAGCCCGCCGTGACTGGCTACGCAACTGCAGATGGCTATACGCAAACTCCCTGGCCCTTCTGGTAGATAACAGCGAGTCGGCGCTCCGACAGCAGATATTTGCGGACATATTGGGGTTGGGCCACCTTGCGAGCACACTTAGCAATCTGAAGGAATACCGGACTGAGCTACCCAAAACTCAAGGTCTGGAGACAAAACTGCAGGGGCTTTCGACCGAAATTAATGCACTTGAAGCAAGGCTTTCTGAAAGCCAACACGGGCACGACCAAGTGTCTATCAAGCTGAACGAGGTGCTAGCAGGTTTTCCAGGCACTCAGTTAACGGGAAATCTTCTAAACGATTTCAAAATTATTCAAATGAAGGTGGCCGGGCTGCTGCAGACTGCTAAGCACCAGAAGAACATACTGAGTTTGTTACTGGAGGGATGGGCAGAATACGAATCAGGTCTTCAGCAGCTCGGAATCAACCGGGACTTGCTCAGAGAGCTTACCGAGACCACCACGAAATTGAACAATGAGCACCGCCAGCTAGCTGAGCAGCTCGCTGCCCTCAATACACGAATGGGCCAAGCAAAAATCAGTATTGACTGGGCACGAAAAAATACTGAGATTCTCGATCGCTGGGACGCCATCATTGCGAATCCCGTCTTCATCCAGCAGTTCCCTCAACCCGATATTTCCTTCGATCATCTGCAGCAAAGCTTCGTTGAACATGGCTGGGATGCAGACCGGCAAACGCGATGGCAGAATGCCCTTGAATACTTGATCAGCAACAAGAACACCCTGCTGGATCTCCTACAACGTAAAGAAGATCTGCTGCGCAGCCCTGTCTTACCCCCAGCGAATTTCGTTCAGATATCAAAATCAGCAGATGAGGCGAAGCAAGCGAGAATTAAAGCTCAAGCCGAATTCGACGCTTTATCGAACGTGATAGAACGCCTGAGATCGCTCGGACATGAAGCGGTGAATTCCCTTACGAGCGGCCATTGCCCCCTATGCAGCCATGACTGGAAATCAGCTGACGCATTGCGCCAGCGTCTCACTTACGCTGCTACGACACCAGAGCTGCAGGCTGCAAAAGAAAAACTAGATATTGCTCAGGCGACCGAGAAGCTCTGCGACTTGTCATTACAAACCGCTAGCCAACAGCAATCTGCAGCTGAGAATTACTCTGGCCAGCTTAAGTCTGCAAACGATAAATTGAAGTCATTTGACGAAAAAACAAGCTATCTAGCTACCATGAACAAAGCTGAGTTTTCAGGTTCTGACGTCAGCAGTTTTGAACACCTACTCACCCGCATCAAAATCACGATCGACACAAAAATAATCGCTGAAACCATGCCAAAGGTTGATGAGTTCTTCAAGTTGCCATCCCCTGCCAACGCGAGAGATGGGGTATCCGCTGCGAGAAAGGCGCTGATCGATTACACCCAGCATTTTGAGCAACAGCTTAGGTCAGATAATGCAGAGCAGCCGATTCTAACCCGCTCCGTGAACGAGAAGCTCCAAAACATTCAAGCCAAAACCCAAGAATCTCACCAGGTAAATGCCAGGATCGCGGCGGCTTCTCAAATAGTGAATCGTTTCCAAAGCCAGTGGAACGAAGTCAACAGTGGTCTCCCAATCTCCGTGGAATTGCACTCCGCCACACAAACGCGCGTGGACGAAGAACTCGCGAGGGCGAAAGGCTATGAGATTGAGATTAGCGAATGCAAAATTTTCCTGAGTGTCGATGAAGACTCTGAAAAACTGATGAAGCTTCTGAAAGAAAAACAGGCGGTGACAGAAAAGCTCAAGGCGGGCCAAAGCCACATAACAGCGGCAGACAGCGCGATCGGCCTGTACAGCAATCATGTTCGTGACGCGACCGTTTCTAGCCTATCCCCGCTCCTGGGCCCGGCGACTGAACTGTTCTCTCGGATGCACGCAAACGAGGTGTATCACAAGCTGAGCGTTTCTGGGGACGATTTGAACTGGATGGTACTCGCTGAGGGTCACGACACACCGTTGGAAGCTCAAGAAAAATTGAGCCAAGGACAGCGGCAAGACCTGGCGCTATCGCTATACCTTGCCAGGGCAAAAAGTACCGGTGGCAGTTTCCTGTTGGATGAACCGATCGCTCACCTGGATGACCTGAACCGAGTGGCCATGCTGGATATTTTCAGGCTCGCCGCGACATCAATGCCAAACATGAACTTGATCCTTACGACCGCAAGCGACAGTTTAGCCCGACACCTGATGCAGAAATTTTCGAGCGTTTCGGATAGGCAGCTATTGAACACAATCTATCTGGAAGGAAATCCGAGAACGGGTGTGAAAGCGTCAGTGAATGGGGTTCCAACCGATACAGCGGCACCTGTCTAGAACTGGGAGAATCCACTGGGCCGGGAGATTGAGCATCTCCAGACTCAGAGGCCGAAGCTGATCCCTCCCGTGAAAAAAATGAAACCACATGGTTGACCTGACGATGTAACTCCAGGAAATCAAAAATGGGTCGAGGCAAAGAGTTCTTTCGAGGAATGACGAAAACCCGGCTGAAGGAGGCGATTCGGGAGGAAATCGCGGCAGTTGATTTCGGACAGGAATTTGAGTCCGCCCTCATTGCCGACCTCATACTCCAGAAGCATTACCACTGCGCGGCGCAAAGCCTTCGCCCAAGTCTCTTTCGAAAACTACACCGGCCCGGAGCGGCTTACGACTTCCAAGGCTACTTTCCAGACCATGGCTGGCATGGGGTCTCATGGACGCAATGCATTGAACCTCGAGACGAAATGGCCTGGTTGGATCGCGCACTCCGGGATGCTGCGCACCCCATAATTTCGAGCTATAGGGCGATGCATCCAATATGCGAACGGTGCGGGAACCACCCGTCAACGGAAGTTGACCACGTTCTTCCCGAGTTCAACATTATGGTCACTCAGATTATTCAAACGCTCAGCCTCTCCCAGGTCGAGGAGATATTTTCTCGCTTCGACTGGCTGGACAAAGAGCCATTCTCTCTTCCGCCAGGACACGCTGCTTTGCAGCTCATCGATGAGGCTCATCAGACTGCAATACTCCAAGCTGTATGCAAACCCTGCCATATGCTCAACGCGAATGAGCGGCGGCGCTGAGCGATTCGGAGACTGGGGATGAAACCAAGCTGGCTACTTCCTCGTGCGTAATCCTCAGCAATTGGACTTGCTGACACACAAGCCCGCTTATGAAGGTGTCTACGAAACCCGGGGCGATTCAAACTTCAGGTGAGCGGTCAGCTAGCGGGCTTGTGCTTGCCCGTTCCCTGCGCTGGTCAAGGTACGACAATGCGATCTCCAAGCCACTTTCGGACGGCTTCTCTCAACTGGACTTTGCCGAGATCGTCGAGAATAGAGGCTGAAAGAGGTTCGGAAGCCTTCAACAATTGACGTCCGGGATGATCCGGTTCAAGCAGATCGAGGATTCGATCGGCAGTCGTACGATCACGCCTGGCCATAGCGTTGGCGCCAACCAGCAGCAGAGCGCGTCGCTTGTTCGAGTTGGCGACCCGCTCAAAGAGTTTAAGGGCAGTTTCCTCGGAAGCATGGGCGCCGATGAGTTGAGCCGCTGACGCGGCAAGAATTGGCGGCGTACTCAGCAGAAACGCGGATGTCAGATGCGCGACAATGCTAGGGTCTACAGAATCGGCGTCGGCCAGGGCATCAATGGCGTCGAGGCGTATCCAACGGGCTTCCGGAATATTGACGAGGTTCGATATTTTCTGTTGGATTCTCGCGCTGCAGCAATTCGCTGCGACGATCAGGGCATTTCGGCTAAGCGCGCGGTCGACCGTTGTGGCGGCAAGATCGAGCAGAGTATTCCCGATTGTATCGGATAAGGGACCGTTCACTGCAAGGGCAACGACCGCCTCTTGCGCAATATCAAAGCTCTCGGGCTCATCGTAGTGCGGTTCGGCGCTCGACCAAGTGTCATGTATCAGAAACAACAGCGTTTTGAGGTGATCCGGGTGCGGCCGTTCTGCAAGCAGGGCGACTAGGGCGCGGCGAACGCGGCTTCCAGGATCGGATGCCATTGCGAGGATTCTAGGCGGCAAGGGGTCCGGGAATGTCGGCGCGAGATGAAACAGCGCCGTACGGCGCGCATCGGCGCGCTGGTGGCAAAGCGCAGCCTCAACAAGGACGGTATCGCCAATCGCAATCGCCGCCTCGGTCGCACTGACGGCATGTTCTGTACGGCTGGCAAGGGTCAGCCACTGGATGATCGCTGGCGAGGCATCGCCACTGCTTTCGATGATGACCGGCACGACAAGGTCGAGCGCATCCGCATCGAGTTGCGAGGCACAAGCCGTCAGGAATAAGAGCGTCTGACCGTTGACCTTGCGAGCTTTCCGCTTCCTGGTCGGGAGCGCTTTGTAGATTTCCTTTAGTTCCCTTGGAAGTGCGCCTGTAATCAGACTTAGTGTGGCCGCGTGGCTGTCTTTCCCGAGTTGCCGGCGGGCGCGCTGCATGGCAGTTAGCAGGGTGACTTGTCGATCAGGCCGTCCACTATTCACCTGGAATGCGGCGACCAGGGATTTTGGTGCGACTTTCAAAGCTGTGAGCGCAAGCTCGTCACACAGATCCACCTCAGAGGGGACTGAGCTGATCCGCGCCGTAAGCGTAGGCTCCAGCGCTGTGCGCCAGTGCTCTCGCGCTGCCGCCCAGACATATGGCTCCTCATCCATACCCTTGCCCGCTACGAGAATGGCTCGAAGCTCGCCTTCACCCACCGGTCCGGGGGAGGTTAAGAGCGCCTGTGCCCAGGCACGGACCAACTCCGATACGCGCGGATGGTTGGCAAGGAGCAGCCAGCGACCCTCTACACGAAGCTGGCGGATGTAGGCGTCGATGAAGACGCCGGATGTGTAACCGTCGCCTTCATGGTTCGACTGCGCGGCCTCTTCAGCGGCATGGTCCCGTTCGCCATCCTCAATTGCACGCCATTCCTCTAGGCCACTCTTAGCGTGTTGACAGTGGATGCTCGCGAGGTCGTCCAACGCAGCCTGCACTATCCTCTCGAACCCTGCTAGATCGCGTACGGCGCCAGCCGCGACGGCGTTGGCGTTAAGCTCGAAGCCGTGGCCGACCATCTCGTGCGCGGCGTCGAGATAGGCGGCGCTCAGGTTGGGTGCGAAGCGATCGAGCCGCTTGGCGAAGTCTGCTCCGTAGTCCCCTCGGTCGAAGCCAAGCTCCTCACGAATAAATCGGGCGGCGACTTTGGCCGCGATGGGGCTCGCGGACACAGTGTCGTACCAGGCATCGTCAAAGACCGGCGGCTGCCAGTTATGGGTGAAGAAGGAAGCCCCCCGCTGTGTACCTTTCAACAGCCATCGCGCCACGCGGCTTGGTATCGAGGCATCGCTACCTACCTCGGACGCCAGCTCCAGCAATGGTGCGAACTTGGAGTCGGGGGCCATGAGGCTTTCGTCCAGCCAGGCATCGATCGCTTCCTGGCTGTCGGAGTCAATTGCGAAGGCTTGGTCAACGTCCTGTCGGCCAGCGAACGTGCGAGCAACTTCATAAACTCGGGCTGCCGTTTCCATGCCCCAGCCGCGATGCGTTGACGGCAGCTGAACGAGCGCGGAGATCAGGGTCTCGATCGCAAACTCGCTCTGCCCCCAGCAGCCCCTTGCGAAGGCCTCAAAGCCTTGGCGGACGCTCGGATGAGCGAAGGCGATCGTGCGGGCCGGCTGCCGCAGATGGCGGGCCGCGACCATACGGTCTACGAGGCGATCCAAGCCATCGCCTAGCGCTCGATCAAGTCCACGTAGGGCGCGTTGAAGAGCGTGAAGTCGGGCGCGGTCGAACTGGCCGCGCGCCGCCAGCAGCACCCAAACGATGGCTGAGGTTCCGCAAGTGTCGATGGATGATAGAGCTCTGACGACGACACCTTCCACTGCATCGCGCTGCGCCAACTCGAGCAGCCGGTGAAAGAAGATATGGTCTTCTTCCCCGGCATCGGGGCCGGTTTGCATGTGGGCGAAATACAGCTCTATCTCGAGCGGCGTCCCAAGCTTGTCTAGCACCTCATTGCGAAACGCGTACGCCTTGGTTTGCAGAGCGGCCGGTAACTGATCCATGCGATTGTCATGAATGTCGCGGAGTTGACCATCCCGATACTGGCCGGCATCCAACTCGACCGACCACGTATTGAGACTCACCCCGACTTTGGCGCTCTGCATCATGTCGCTGCGGGACGTGATGACGAACTGGTGATCCGGCGTGGCCTTGGCGAGCAGGCGCGGCAGCTGCTCGGTCCATGCTTCGCTGCCCCCGCGTAGGCTAAATTGGCCCCACGGATCATCGACATAGAAGAGTGTCGATCCGTTGTTAACGACCTTACGCACGTTGGTCGGCGAATCGTCCGCGCCGATGGTAACGACTTCCAGCGCACCATCGCGCCGTCGCGCGATATCGCATAGCTTGAGCGCCGCTTGCGTCTTGCCCGTACCTGAAGGGCCCATAATCACGACTGCATTCTTGTCGTTTAGGATTCTGAGCATCTCATCGAAGTTAGCAGGCGCCACGAAATGCTCGAGGCTGGCAGAGCTGGCCAGGAACCCGCCGTGCGTCCTTACCGTCGCGAGAAGATCGTCGCTCGTCCATAGACCGGGCGTGCTGCCTCGGGTCCTCCGCTTGGCTTCGAGACGCAGCTTTGCGATCAGATTTTGCTGCTCGACCTTCGGGACATGCAGCAGGTCCGACATCAGTTCCCGGATATCTGATGCGAGCTGCTTTTCGGTAAGCTTGCCCCAGATCGCGACGCGGCCTTCGGGCGAAGCTTTCAGTGTGGCATGAAGGCTCGGAGGGAAGCTTGCCTTGTCGGATACCTCTTCGAAGCCTTCGACCAGCAGGTTACGCGCGACCCCCTTGACGTCGGCATTGGTCACGAGCAGATAGCGGGTGCTCGGATCGTCGAGATGATGCAGTGCTTTTCGGCGCCCACCTTTTTTGTCGGAGCCGTGCTTGAGCAGACCCTCGAAATCCTCAACCGACCAGGGCTCGCCGTTGTCCATTTTGATCTGGATGACAAGCTTATATCCGCCAGAGACAATCGCACTGGGTTGTACGCGTCCTGGCACGTTGGACTCCAGATCTGCCTCCAGATCTTCCTCGTTTGCCGGTTCCAGCACCAGGCGCGTAGCCGCTTTGGAAATGAGGAGGAGTTGCAGGGCTGCGAGGATCGAGACGTCGAGCTGATAGTCGAAGCCGGCTTGAGCGGCGGCCGCGCCCCGCAGGGGACGCCTTGCTTCCGCGCTATCGGAGAAGGATGTGTCCGACGCGTCGGAGTGCGATTGCTTGATGTCTCGACGATTATCTGTCGACATCGTCGAACACCGAGCGCTTTGTCACGACGGGGGTGGAAGGCGGAGCTTCCTCCTTCTTTTGCGTCACGATGTGCGTCCAATCCGCTTCGTCTTCGGAGCCTTCATCATGCTGGCGCTTGCGCTCTTCAAGCGCCTCGACTGAGCGTTTCACGTGATCGCGCGCATTGTCGATCAAAGCCGTGGCGTCCGCGTCGACACCAGTCGTCTCAATGCGATCAAGCACGCCGAGAAGCTTTTTAAAGTGGTTGTCAGGCTCTTCGTCCAAGTCAGCGTCGGCGGCGATCTCATCGATCCTCTCTTCGAGCGAAGGCAGCACAGTTGTCCGCAGCGCCAAGCCCACACCGATAAGCCTTAGCGGCGGTATAACCGCTAGCATCTGTGGCTCGTCGAAGAAGGAGACGTCGAGACCATTGAGCACGGCTGATTCCAGCCTGCCGGCTACCTCAGAGCGAAGATCGTTAGGCAAGACGCTGAGGTGATAAGCACGTGCATAGGTTGCGATCTGGGGATCGTTGCTAGTGAGATCAGATTGCCAGCATGGCCGTCGAAGTAGATTGGGAAATTGCTCGACGGCTTTGACGAACACGGCCTCGCTCGAACGATAGGAAAGGAAGTGGAACAGCATCCAATTGCGGTGTAATTCGTCGGGCGTGCGGCCAAGTCGTGCGACCAGAGCGTCATCGAGCGTTGTCTGGATGACAAGCGCATCTCGAATGAGCGGAGAACCCTCGCACGTGAAGCTGCTAAGAATGGTGTCGATAGTCGCGCCTCGTATGAGCGCCGCCATCATATGGGGCTTCTGGCGCAGAATCTCCGTTAGGGCGTCGGAGATCGTCGGATGGGCGAAGGTCCATTTTGATCCGGAAAGCTTCAGGAACGAGCCTTTCAGCTCAGCGAAACAATCCTGAATCTTAGTGAGAGTGTACCCAGTCAGCTCAGCGACCGCCTGTGCGGCCGAAGCGTCATGATCGCTAGGATCGAATCCGGCCTGATGGACATACACGAGGATGAGCGCGGCCTGCAGCTGATCATCTAAGGCGTTGACGGTATCAATCAGATGCTCTGTCGGCTCCTCCATAAAGCGTACGAGTGAGCTTTCGCGGGGCGCTAGGCCCTTGGTGAAGTTTGGGTCGCCGAGACGTTCGGCGATCCCAGGGAGAAAATCGCGAACCGCAGCGACAGCGGCTAGATGCGGTTTTATGCTCGATCGCCAGCTCTGGCTCTGCTCACCAAAATTTACATGATTATAGAGAATCTGCGTCTTCTCTTCGTACGTCAACTCGCCAACATCCACCACGGCGCTGCCGTCTACGAATTGGGCAAGGTTGCGCTGCCCGAGCCGGCGCCGCGCCGCTTCATAGATATGTTTTCGGGAAGTTAGAAGAAATCGATTGCCATGCTTGATCGCGGCCCGCAGCTTGGAGAAGGCAGACGTCCAGTCTTGCACATAGTCGTCGCGTAGCACATTGGAACCGAAGGCATCGTCGATCCAGAAGAAGCGCCCCGGATCATTAGGATTCCAACCGGCCTCAAAGTCGCGTGGGCTGGTCAGAGCAAGTACGGTGTTGTCTGGATTTTCCGACGCTATGGTCGACACGATGGCGCCAATCGCCGATTTACCGCTAGAAGGATTACCGAGTAGCAGCACCACGCCGTGCTCAGAGATCGCGTTGACCGCATCGCGATGAGCCTGGGTAGGCACATAGGTGCGAAGCTTTGGAATCCAGCTGTCAAGCAATGCCCGGCTCTGCTCGCTGAGCCGCTCATCTACGATCGAGGTGAGGTCGCCTAGGCCGTAGACCTGCGGAACGAGGGCCCGGAGGCGCGCGCTGCTCCTGATAACACGGACGATATACTGGCGACCGAGAATGTGCGGCTTTCGCACGCCAAGCGCGCGGAGTTTGGCACGCATTGCGGCTGCGATGGGCGCATCTACGCTCATGTTCGTCATGAAGACGTAGGTTTCTGCTTGGCCGGCTTTGACCAGTTCCTCGACATGAGCGATCTCGGCGGTGAGGTCACTGAGCTTCAACGCCTTTGCGGCATCGGACGTATGCTTGCATTGCACGGTTCCGATCAACAGGGCGTCGTTTTCTGCAGAAATGAGGAAGACCGCGTCCTGACCGCCGTCTTGAGCTTCGCGGAAGATTTCCACGGGCCGACCGAGCACGACCTCGCATACCTGCGAGCATAGATCCTGAAACGCGCGCCAGCCGATGGTATGGAGCGCTAGATCGCTCCAAGGGCCGTTTGCTCTACGTTCGGGCAGCACAGAAGTCTCGATTAGCACACCCTAGTCCTTCGTGCAGTGGCAACAACACGTAGAACGCCGACCGGCGTAGGATGGATTTCCGCGTCTGAGACGTCCCAATTTGCATCCAAATCAAGACGGTATTTGTCGAAGCAGCACTTTGCCACCTCTCTAGCTGACGGCAGACTATTAGGAGGATCCATGGAAAGCCCAGCGCCGCAGACCACTAAAAGGCTGCCGGCGTTCATAGAGGCTAGTAGTCGAGTGATTGTCTCAGGCGTCAAGCACCCCCCCACGGAGAAATATCTCGCCTACCTGATTCAGCTGCGATTTTGTCGATCCTGTTGATCGCATTAGTAGCACTCACCGTTGTTCCTCACTTTGGCTTTCTCAAAGCTCTTCTTGACCTGATCAATGATCGAAGGAGTCATGCCGCAGCGCTTCATTCCTTGGTCTCCTCAAATCTATCCTGTCCGACCTTGATCGCATAGCCTGACTTCAGGTTGCCAATCAGCAGATACCCGCTGCGCGCTCAGAAAATCCGTTGAAGGTCGCCCGATTTGCGGCATGTAAATGTGTACTTAAAAACCGTGACTGGAGATAGATTCCAATGGAATCCAGAAAACGAAAAAAGCGGCTAAAGACCGCTATTTCCGTGGCATCCAGGCGTTCAGAGGGCCTTAGTGGAAGCAAATATGGCGCAGCGGACGAGACTCGAACACAAATACGCCTCTCAGATGGCAGCGCTACCAAGATCCATGATTTCCGTGGGAGTAAATGTGGGAGTAATTTTGTAGACATGAAAAAGCCCAACCTTTTCAGATTGGGCCAAGTCATTGAAAAATATGGTCGGGACGGAGTGATTCGAACACTCGACCCCTAGCACCCCATGCTAGTGCGCTACCGGACTGCGCTACGCCCCGACTAGGCGTGAAACCTGTCCCTCATCTCGAGGAACGCTTAAGAATATATCGCAAGCTTTTGAAAACTGGAAGTATTTAAAAGCAGGAATTTATTTCTTGAGCACCACCAGAACATCTTCGAGCTCGGCGATCATCTGGCGGATCATTTGCTTGTATTGGGTTGTGTCGTCTTTGGCTTCATCGCCGGACAAACGCAAGCGTGCGCCGCCGATGGTGAACCCCTGATCGTAAAGAAGCGCGCGGATCTGCCGGATCATCAGCACGTCCTGGCGCTGATAATACCGGCGGTTTCCGCGGCGTTTGACAGGGTTGAGCTGAGGAAACTCCTGCTCCCAGTAGCGCAGCACGTGTGGTTTGACCGCACACAGCTCGCTGACTTCACCTATGGTGAAGTAGCGTTTGCCCGGGATGACGGGGAGCTCGTCGTTATGACTTGGTTCCAGCATAAGCCTCAACTCGGGCCTTCAACTTCTGCCCTGGACGAAAGGTGACCACACGGCGAGCCGTGATCGGGATTTCTTCCCCCGTTTTCGGATTGCGGCCAGGCCGCTGGCGTTTGTCCCGAAGGTCGAAATTGCCGAAACCGGACAATTTGACTTGTTCGTTGTCTTCGAGCGCGTGCCTGATTTCTTCAAAAAACAGTTCGACCAATTCCTTGGCCTCCCGTTTGTTCAGGCCCAGCTCTTCATACAGACGTTCCGCCATCTCAGCTTTCGTCAGAGCCCCCATACGTCACTTCCTTAACGTGGCGTTCAACCTTTGTTCGAGCGAGGTGAGGATGTTTTGCGTTGCGGTATTCACCTCATCGTCATTAAGAGTGCGCGATGGATGCTGCCAGGTCAAGCCGACTGCGAGGCTTTTTCTATCAGGATCAATGCCTTTACCCTGATACACGTCAAATAGCCTGAGGTCTGTCAGCCATTCGCCTGCATTTTCACGGATTACATCCAGCACAGCCGTGGCTGCGACGTCTTTGTGTGCAATCAGTGCAAGGTCACGACGCACTTCAGGAAAGCGCGATAACTCGTGGAATTCAGGCATCTTGCCCAGCGCCACTTCCGCCAGAACCAGCTCGAAGACGAAGACCGGACGGTCGAGACCGAGGTTTTTCGACAATTCAGGATGGATAGCGCCAATGAAGCCGACCAGACGACCTTCACGCTCGATGCGCGCGGTTTGACCCGGGTGCAACGCCGGGTGCTTGCCCGGTACGAAAGTGAAGGAATCCAGCGCACCGGCAAAACCCAGAACTGCTTCGACATCGGCCTTGACGTCGAAGAAGTCGACGGTATCGCGACCCTGCGCCCAGCCTTCCGGCAGGCGGCTACCGCAGACAACACCCGCCAACATCGGCTCTTGCTTCAGGCCTTCGAGCTGGCCAACGAAACGCAGGCCGCTTTCGAACAGACGCACGCGATCCTGCTGACGGTTCAGGTTGTGCTGAAGCGCCTTGACCAGACCCGGCCACAGGGACGAACGCATGGCGGCCATGTCGTTGGAAATCGGGTTGGCGAGCAGCAATGGCTCCGCGCCTGGATTAAACAGCTCGAACTGTTTCGGATCGATGAAGCTGTAGGTGATCGCTTCCTGATAACCACGGGCCACCAGCAGGCGGCGCAGTTCAGGCAGATCGCTGCGCGCTTCGGCCTTGGCTTGTGGCGCCAGACGGGCTTGCGGGTAGCGAACCGGCAGACGATTGTAACCGTACAGACGGGCCAGCTCTTCGATCAGGTCGACTTCCAGGCTGATATCAAAACGGAAGCTTGGCACTTCAACGCGCCACTGCCCTGCCCCATCGGCAGTAATGGTCAGGCCCAAAGCACCGAGCAGACGCTCGACTTCGGCCGAATCCATTTCCATGCCCAGCATCTGGGTGATGCGTTGGGCGCGCAGGGTGATCGGCGCGATCGACGGTAAGTGTTGTTCGCTGACGGTTTCGACAATCGGGCCCGCTTCGCCACCGGTGATTTCCAGCAGCAGGCCAGTGGCGCGCTCCATGGCTTCACGGGCTAGCTTCCAGTCCACGCCACGCTCGTAGCGATGCGAGGCGTCGGTATGCAGGCCATAGGAACGGGCCTTGCCAGCGACGGCGATCTGGTCGAAGAACGCGCTTTCCAGGAATACATCGCGCGTGGTCGCGGACACACCGCTGTGCTCGCCACCCATGACACCGGCAATCGCCAGAGCGCGGGAATGGTCGGCAATCACCAGCGTATCGCTACGCAGGCTGACTTCCTGACCGTCGAGCAATACCAGCTTCTCGCCTTCTTCGGCCATGCGCACACGGATGCCACCGTTGATTTCGGCGAGATCGAAAGCGTGCAGCGGCTGACCCAGTTCCAGCATCACGTAGTTGGTGATGTCGACGGCGGCGTCGATGCTGCGCACTTCGGCGCGACGCAGGCGCTCAACCATCCACAGCGGCGTAGGCCGGGACAGGTCGACGTTACGAATCACACGACCCAGGTAACGCGGGCACGCGGCGGGTGCCAGCACCTCTACCGAGCGCACTTCGTCGTGCGCGGCAGGAACCGGAGCCACCACCGGACGGACTACCGGCGCTGCGTACAGCGCACCGACTTCACGCGCCAGACCCGCCAGGGACAGGCAGTCACCACGGTTCGGGGTCAGATCGACCTCGATGCTGGCGTCTTCCAGATCCAGGTAAACACGGAAATCCTCACCCACCGGCGCATCGGCCGGCAGTTCCATCAGACCGTCATTGCCTTCACCAACCTGCAGCTCGGTTTGCGAGCACAGCATGCCGTTGGATTCAACGCCACGCAGCTTGGCCTTCTTGATCTTGAAGTCGCCTGGCAGCTCGGCGCCGATCATGGCGAAAGGAATCTTCAGGCCCGGGCGCACGTTTGGCGCACCGCAAACAACCTGGAAGGTTTCCGAACCGTTGCTGACCTGGCACACGCGCAGCTTGTCGGCGTCCGGGTGCTGCTCGGTGCTCAACACCTCGCCAACGACCACGCCGCTGAAAACACCGGCGGCCGGCGTAACGCTATCGACCTCAAGACCGGCCATCGACAGACGAGCAACCAGCTCGTCGCGACTTACCTGCGGGCTAACCCAGCCACGCAGCCATTGTTCACTGAATTTCATCCTGCTCTCCTAAGAATTCGTTACGACTAGCGAAATTGCGCAAGGAACCGCAAGTCGTTGTCGAAGAACAGACGCAAGTCGTTCACGCCGTAACGCAGCATGGCCAGACGCTCAACGCCCATGCCGAAGGCAAAGCCCGAGAACTCTTCCGGGTCGATACCGGACATGCGCAGCACGTTCGGGTGAACCATGCCGCAGCCCATCACTTCCAGCCAGCCGGTCTGCTTGCAGACGCGGCAGCCTTTACCGCTGCACATCACGCATTCCATGTCGACTTCAGCGGATGGCTCGGTGAACGGGAAGTACGAAGGACGGAAACGCACGGCCAGTTCTTTTTCGAAGAACACCCGCAGGAACTCTTCGATGGTGCCTTTGAGGTCGGCGAAATTGATGTCGCGATCGACCAGCAGGCCTTCGACCTGGTGGAACATCGGCGAGTGGGTGATATCGGAGTCGCTACGGTATACGCGGCCTGGGCAGACGATGCGGATCGGCGGCTGTTTCGACTCCATGGTGCGGACCTGTACCGGCGAGGTATGGGTGCGCAACAACATGTTCGCATTGAAATAGAAGGTGTCATGCATCGACCGGGCCGGGTGATGGCCTGGGATGTTGAGCGCTTCGAAGTTGTGATAATCGTCTTCGACCTCAGGGCCTTCGGCGATGCCGTAGCCAATACGGGTGAAGAACTGTTCGACGCGTTCCAGAGTGCGGGTGACCGGATGCAGACCACCGGAGGTCTGACCGCGGCCAGGCAGGGTCACGTCAATGGACTCGGCAGAGAGTTTGGCAGCCAGGTCGGCTTCTTCAAACAATGCCTTGCGCGCATTAAGGACCTCTGTGACACGTTCCTTGGCAACGTTGATCAGAGCACCGACCTGCGGACGCTCCTCTGCCGGCAAATTCCCCAGGGTCTTCATCACCTGAGTCAATTCACCCTTCTTGCCAAGGTAGTGAACCCGGATTTGCTCCAGGGCATTGATATCTTCAGCGCTTTGCACAGCCTCTAGAGCTTGAGAGACGAGCGCATCCAGGTTTTCCATGTACAGACTCCAGATACAAAATAGGGGAAGAGCTTGAAGGCTCTTCCCCTATTTATGACGTTTAACACCTGACCCCACAGATGCGAGGCCGGGTGACTGTCGGGGGTACTTAAGCCAAGGTGGCTTTAGCTTTCTCGACAATCGCAGCAAACGCCGCTTTTTCGTTCACTGCCAGATCAGCCAGAACCTTACGGTCGATCTCGATGGACGCTTTTTTCAGGCCGGCGATGAAACGGCTGTAGGACAGACCGTTGATACGAGCACCAGCGTTGATACGAGCGATCCACAGAGCGCGGAACTGACGTTTTTTCTGACGACGGTCACGGTAGGCGTATTGGCCTGCCTTGATTACCGCTTGCTTGGCAACACGGAATACGCGCGAGCGAGCGCCGTAGTAGCCTTTAGCAAGTTTCAGAATTTTTTTGTGACGTTTACGGGCAATGACGCCACGCTTTACACGAGCCATGAGTTACTTCCTCTATTCTTGACTAAAATTAACGAAGGCGCAGCATGCGCTCGACTTTTGCCACGTCAGACGGATGCAGCAAGCTGCTACCGCGCAGTTGACGCTTACGCTTGGTCGACATTTTGGTCAGGATGTGGCTCTTGAAAGCGTGCTTGTGCTTGATACCGTTAGCAGTTTTCAGAAACCGCTTAGCAGCACCACTTTTGGTCTTCATTTTTGGCATGTTCGGATACTCCGCATTCAGTTGATAAACATAATCAGAAGGCCTGCCGTGCCCTGTTGATTACTTCTTCTTTTTCGGGGCGATGACCATGATCAGCTGGCGTCCTTCCATCTTAGGATGCTGTTCGACCGAACCGTACTCGAGCAAGTCACCTTCAACTCGCTTGAGGAGTTCCATCCCCAGCTCCTGGTGGGCCATCTCACGGCCGCGGAATCGCAAGGATACCTTGGCCCTGTCCCCGTCACTCAGGAAACGTACCAGGTTGCGCAGTTTTACCTGGTAATCCCCTTCCTCCGTCCCTGGACGAAACTTGATTTCTTTAACCTGAATCTGCTTCTGGTTTTTCTTGGCCGCAGCAATCTGCTTCTTCTTTTCGAAGATCGATTTGCCGTAGTCCATCAGTTTGCAAACAGGTGGTACTGCATCGGCGGAAATCTCCACCAGATCCAGCTTGGCCTCTTCAGCCTTAAGAAGCGCGTCTTCGATTGACACAATCCCGAGCTGTTCACCTTCAGCCCCAATTAACCGAACCTCGCGTGCCGAGATATTCTCGTTGATCGGGGCTTTCGGTGCAGTTCGTTTATCTTGTCTCATTTCACGCTTAATAATAATTACTCCGAATCTTGGCGACCACGCCGGGAAACCGCTTGGGCGAGGAACTCAGCGAACTGGGCGACGGGCATCGAGCCCAGGTCAGCACCTTCACGAGTACGCACAGCGACAGTCTGCATCTCGACTTCCCGATCTCCGATAACCAAGAGATAAGGAACCTTGAGCAAAGTATGCTCGCGGATTTTAAAGCCGATCTTTTCATTTCTCAAGTCGGACTTGGCACGAAACCCGCTTTCGTTGAGAGTTTTTTCGACTTCGGCGGCAAAATCTGCCTGTTTATCAGTGATGTTCATCACCACTGCCTGGGTCGGAGCCAGCCACGCCGGGAATGCGCCCTCGTAGTTCTCGATCAGAATTCCGACGAAACGCTCGAAAGACCCCAGGATCGCCCGGTGCAGCATGACCGGGTGCTTGCGGCTGTTATCTTCGGAGACGTATTCGGCTCCCAGACGGACAGGCAGGTTAAAATCGAGCTGCAGGGTACCACACTGCCAGACGCGACCGAGGCAATCTTTCAGCGAGAACTCGATCTTCGGACCGTAGAACGCACCCTCGCCCGGCTGCAGATCGTACGGCAGGCCTGCGCTATCAAGGGCTGCAGCCAATGCCGTTTCGGCGCGATCCCAAAGCTCATCGGAACCGACGCGTTTTTCCGGACGAGTGGACAGTTTCATTTCGACTTCTTTAAAGCCGAAGTCGGCGTAGACGTCCATGGTCAGCTTGATGAACGCAGCGGACTCGGCCTGCATCTGCTCTTCAGTACAGAAGATGTGGGCGTCGTCTTGAGTGAATGCACGCACGCGCATGATGCCGTGCAAGGCACCCGACGGCTCGTTACGGTGGCAGGCACCGAACTCGGCCAGGCGCATCGGCAACTCGCGGTAGCTTTTCAGGCCCTGGTTGAACACCTGCACATGGCAAGGGCAGTTCATTGGCTTGATCGCGTAGTCGCGGTTTTCCGACTGCGTGGTGAACATGTTGTCGGCGTAGTTGGCCCAGTGCCCGGATTTCTCCCACAGGCTGCGGTCAACGACTTGCGGCGTCTTGATTTCGAGATAGCCGTTGTCGCGCTGAACCTTGCGCATGTACTGCTCGAGAACCTGGTACAAAGTCCAGCCATTGGGGTGCCAGAACACCATGCCCGGCGACTCTTCCTGGGTGTGGAACAGGCCCAGGCGCTTGCCGATCTTGCGGTGATCGCGTTTTTCGGCTTCTTCAATGCGCTGGATGTAAGCCGCCAGTTGCTTCTTGTCCGCCCAAGCGGTGCCGTAGACGCGTTGCAATTGCTCGTTCTTGGCATCGCCGCGCCAGTAGGCGCCGGACAGTTTGGTCAGCTTGAAGGATTTCAGGAAGCGAGTGTTCGGCACGTGCGGACCGCGGCACATGTCGACGTATTCTTCGTGATAGTACAGACCCATGGCCTGCTCGTTCGGCATGTCCTCGACCAGGCGCAACTTGTAGTCTTCGCCACGGGCCTGGAACACTTCGATCACTTCGGCGCGCGGAGTGACTTTCTTGATCACGTCGTAATCTTTCTCGATCAGCTGCTGCATGCGCTGCTCGATGGCCGCCAGGTCGTCCGGGGTGAAAGGACGTTCGAAGGCGATGTCGTAATAGAAACCTTCGTCGATGACCGGACCGATGACCATTTTGGCGGTCGGGTACAACTGCTTGACCGCGTGGCCAACCAAGTGGGCGCAAGAGTGGCGAATGATCTCCAGCCCCTCTTCATCCTTTGGCGTGATGATTTGCAGCGACGCGTCGCTGTCGATGATGTCGCTGGCGTCGACCAGCTTGCCATTGACCTTGCCGGCGACGGTGGCCTTGGCCAGGCCTGCACCGATGGATGCGGCGACCTCGGCTACGGAAACCGGGTGATCGAATGAACGTTGACTGCCGTCGGGAAGAGTAATAGTTGGCATGGCGCCTCCTCTCCTAGTGGTGACCCCTACCAAAGGTCACGTGGGTTGGGATGAGCCAGTACAAGATCCGGTCCAGGCCATTCAATGACGAACGCCTGCCTTACAGCGGCAGGAGCCTTGCGGCCAACCGGAAAACCGAACCAGAGTGACTGGGATTCAAATCAGGGTTAATCGCGCATCTGCCGCTACCGGGACTGAAGGTCCGTCGGAGCCTGCAAACGCCCGAGCGAGGCATGCTAGCACAGATGAACGGTTATCGACTTGCACGCATTCAGACCGTGAAGATTTACTCACTCTTATGACGCAGAGTGAACTTGAGATGTACGAGTCGCCTCAAATTGACTGAGAATCGCCACAGATACCGATCCCAAGGAGTTCATGTCATGCGCCTTACCCGTCTTTTTGCCGTTGCCGCCCCACTTGCCCTGCTGTTGCCGCTGAGCGCCCACGCCGCTTGGCCAGCAGGCGTGAAAGCGCAGTACATGGGCGATTGCACAAAAGCCGCAAGCCAAAGCATTAATCCGGCCGAAGCAAAGAAACACTGCGCATGCGGCGCCGACGTGCTGGAAAAGAAATTCACCACACAAGAGATCGCGCAACTGATGGACAAAAACAACCCGCCAAGCGCTGATCTGGGCCAGCGCGCCCTGAAAGAAATTTCGGTGTGCAGAGTCCAGAAATAGAGCTTTGCAGGACGTTTTTGAGGAGTCCAGGGGGCCAATACAGCCAAATATCGGCTGATTTGCATAATTTACGCAGCTTTTACGGGTTTTTTTACTCCCCTATTTTGTAGCGCAAACCCCCTGAAACCGGGGCTCTCAGCCATTCACGACAGTGAAAGACGTGCAATATGAAAGCAAACAACACGTCTGGGGGGGTCCCAAAGCGAACATTTCGACTATGATACTCGGGTGTGCCCAGTTGGCCTGAGCAGCACAGTACTACTGAAAATATATGTTTCTTGGAGATACACCATGTCTAATCGCCAAACCGGCACCGTTAAATGGTTCAACGATGAAAAAGGCTTCGGCTTCATCACTCCTCAAGGTGGCGGTGACGACCTGTTCGTACACTTCAAAGCTATCGAAAGCGACGGTTTCAAAAGCCTGAAAGAAGGCCAGACCGTTTCCTTCGTGGCTGAGAAAGGCCAAAAGGGTATGCAAGCTGCTCAAGTTCGCCCAGAGTAATTTCCAGGCGCACTAAAAAAACCCCGTCCATGTGACGGGGTTTTTTATGGGTGAAACAAAAGCCGAAGGATCAGCCGCAGTTGACGCGGGTGACCACCCTGTTGGCATCGGTGTTCAGGTTCAGGCGATCGGAACGGTACTCCAGCGTCACCATGTCGGTTGGCAGCAGGAACCGTGCGTTTTGTGCCCCTGCGCGGGTACGCGCCTGCTCAAGCAACTGCGGCGATGCCTGCTTGCCGATGGTGAACTCGGCAGCCTTCGCTTCACAACGGCTGTGACCCGTGTCAGTCGTCGCAACATCAGTTGTTGCCGACTCCGTAGAGGCGGTACTGCAACCGGCCAGCGTGGCAACGGCCAACAAAGTACCCAATGACGCGAGCTTCCAAGGCATGAAGCCTCCTTTTTTCAAAGATTATGCTGAGATCGTGCGACCACCAGACTGGCGTTTGGTTTCACAGGCGGTGCCAGCACCCTGCCTGCAATCCGGACGAGCCGCGATTTTGCCTGAGCAGCGCCCTCCCCTTGATCACTGAATCGTGACTGAATATGAACGACGCTCAATAGACGTCGATATAGTCGTAAGGCGGATTGGGCCAGTTTGCTTTCAAGGCGTTGAAGATTTGCATGACCCAGACTTCATCGCTGGCCGCGACCCGCCCGACATAACCGGAGCCCTTGGCCCAGGTTTCGAGACGAAACAACAGCCCGTCGATATCGGTACCGCCCACGACGCCCGAGGAGATGTAGGCAATGCCTCCCTTGGTGACCCGCAACTGAGTGTGCTCATCGTCACTGGCGCTGGCCAGCAACTGACGCACAGCCTCAAGGGTCAGGCCATCTGGAGAGTTCAGATCGATCTGCACAGCGCATTCCTTGAATATTGATCAAAGACCAAGTGTCGCATAGCACTCCTTTCCTGCCTAAGTCGGCGTGTCAAAAGCCCCGCGAAATGGTTAACTCGGCACTCAGACTTCTCCCCGACTTCACGAGTGCCAACATGACCACCGTAAGCATCGACGCTGACATCAAGGCCAAGTGGCAGGACGGCCACAGCTCCTACAGTCCAAGCAGCACGGAAGAGCTTGCCATTATCGGTATCGACCTATTGGTCAGGGACCTTGGAACCGAAGCCGCCCAATCGTTCATCGAGCAGATTTTCGAGAAACACCGGTCGGCCCAGAAGGCCTGAGCTGTCAGCGGGCGGGAGTGAAACCCGCAAGCGGGCACCTGCGGGACATGCTGCCTACTTCAGGCGGGCCAGACGCTCGACCAGCAGGTCGAAAAAGCCCTGGGCATCGCCATTTTCAACCCAGAAGGCATTCCTTGGCGCTTTCAAGCCGTCATACCAGTCAACGATGGTTTGCCCGAAGGTCGGTCCTTCGCGGCTGTCGACCACCACGTTGACCGAGCGACCGCTGAACAATTGCGGCTTGAGCAGGTAAGCGACAACCGTGGCGTCATGCACCGGACCGCCCGGAATGCCGTAGTGCTCCATGTCGCCCTTGATGTATTCATTGAGAATGTCGCCCACCAATCGGCTGGCGTTGTTATTAAGCGCGGCAATCTGTTTCAGGCGCGCTTCGCTGGTGAGGATCTTGTGGGTCACGTCCAGCGGCAGGTAGGTCAGCTTCACGCCACTGTTGAGCACCACTTCGGCGGCGTGCGGATCGGCGAACAGGTTGAACTCGGCCACCGGCGTGATGTTGCCGCCATTGAAGTGCGCACCGCCCATGACCACCACTTCCTTGATGCCCTGGACAATTCCCGGCTCCTGGATCAGCGCCAGGGCCAGATTGGTCTGCGGCCCAAGCATGGCGATAGTGATGCTGTGGGGCCTGGCCGATTTAAGGGTCTCAATCAGATAAGTGATGGCGCTGCCCTTGGCCAGCTCCTGCCTGGGCTCATGCACGGCAATGCCCGACAACCCTTCCTTGCCATGAATGTCCTCGGCGTAGACGGGTGCACGCATCAGGGGCCTGGGTGCCCCCGCATAGACCGGCACCTCTTCGCGCCCCGCCCACTCCAGGGCCAATCGCGCATTGCGCGAGGTCTTGTCCAGGCGAACGTTGCCCGCAACGGTGGTCAATGCCCGAACATTCAGCTCGTCCGGCGATGCCAGGGCGAACAACAAGGCAACGACATCGTCGGCCCCTGGATCGGTGTCGATGATCAAGTCGATCTTTTGCGCCGCCTGGGCGTTCGTTGCGGTCATCAGGGACAAAAGCGGAAGACTCCGGAGCAGTGGGTGCAGTTTCCGAACATGGCGATACGTGGCGCACTCCTTGCGCCGGGAAAATCAAAACGCGGGCCGTCAGTCAAAATGTTACGCCAGCGACCAGCACAATGTTGCAGTACGGCTGGCACTCACCGGTACGAACAATCGCTCTCGCTTGTCGGCTCAGGACCTTGAACTGTTCATGGGTGAGCACCTCGCGCCGACCCAGCGCACCTTCGCCGTCCAGCTCATCCAGTGCGACAAGGGTCGTCGGCTTTTTATCGAAGATTTCCTGAGCCAGCACATGGCTTTCAACCTGCATCTCACTGAGCACCACCTTCAAGGTGCTGACAAAATCCGGAATGCCATGGGTCAAGGCCAGGTCGATCAATTCAACGCCTGGAGGAACCGGCAGCCCTGCATCCCCGATGACGACCCTGTCGCCATGCCCCAATGAGGCGATCAGCCGCGACAGCGCAATGTTAAGCAGTGGGGTCTTTTTCATGGTGTTTTAAACGCCTGCACTTCGCTCAAGGCGGGAATCGAAGGTTGTGCACCGGCACGGGTGACCGACAGCGCTGCGGCCACCTGTCCGAAGCGGATCGCCTGCGCCTCGTCTTTACCCGCGGCCAGCGCCGCAGCAAAACCGCCCACGAACGTATCGCCCGCCGCGGTGGTATCGACAGCCTTTACGGCGGGCGCGGGGAAATGCTCGAAGCGTTGGCCATCGGCAAACAGCGAACCTTGCGCACCGAGAGTGATGATCACCTTGCCGGCGCCCAGGGCAATCAGCCGGGTTGCTGCGGCTTGCGCTGCCTCCAGGGAGTCGACCGCAAGACCGCTCAGGGCCGACGCTTCGCTCTCGTTGGGGATCAGGTAATCGATAGACGCGTACCAGTCCGATGGCAGCGGACGGCTGACCGGTGCCGGGTTGAGGATAACCGTCTTGCCCAGCTCGCGGCCGCGCTTGAGCGCATGGCCAACAGACGCATCGGGCACTTCCAGCTGACAGATGAGCACGTCCGCCGCCTGAATCACCGAATCAAAACGGCCAATGGCTTCAGCGGTCAATGCACCGTTGGCACCGGGGACGATCACGATGGAGTTCTGGCTGCTGTCGTCGACCACAATCAACGCCACGCCGCTGGAACCGTCAACGGTGCTGACTGCCTGGCAATCGATCTGCTCAGCCAACAGCGCACCGCGCAGCGCCTCACCATACGCGTCATTGCCCACGCACCCGATCATCGACACCTCGGCTCCCAGCCGCGCAGCAGCCACGGCCTGATTGGCGCCCTTGCCGCCGGAGACGGTGGCAAACGACTGACCAATCAATGTTTCACCGCCCTTGGGCAAGCGCGGCGCCCGGGTCACCAGGTCCATGTTCAAACTGCCTATTACCACTACTTTTGCTGGCATACATTGCTACTCATCGATTCTGTTTCGGCGGCGCTGTTGGGTCAGCGGCTTTCTGTTTTCAACGGCTCTCTGTTTCAACGGAATTGGGCAAACACGCCGGCCAGCGGCGCAGTCGATTCACGCATGACGATACTCGGCGTCACGATCCGCTGATCGGTCACCAGGTCCGGCGTGGCGATGCGCCGTAACAGCACTTCGGCGGCCATTTCGCCGAGTTGCAGGATCGATTGCCCGACCGTGGTCAACGACGGGTAGACATACCGACTCATCTGGATATCGTCGAAGCCGATCACCGACAACTCGCTTGGTACGCGGATATTGCGCTCGGCGGCGGCCCGCAGTACGCCGATGCCGATCATGTCGTTGGCGGCAAAAATGGCGCTAGGCGGATTGCTTTCCAGCAAAACCGCGGCAGCGCTGTAGCCGCCAGTGCTGGTGAAATCGCTTTCCAGCATGCGCCCGGGAGAGACTTCGACACCCGCCTCTCTCAAGGCCCGGCAATAACCCGCCAGACGCATCTGCGCCACACTGGTGTTTTCCGGCCCGCTGATCGTGGCGATATCCCGATGCCCCAACTCCAGCAGGTGCCTGGTCGCCAGGTACGCGCCGTATTCATGGTCGATGCGCACCAGGTCCGCATCGACACCGTCCAGTCCACGGTCGACGATCACCATGGGTGTGCGCACGCCTTTCAGGCCTTGCGCCAGGCCAATGTCACCGCCGGCCGAGGCGACAATCAGGCCGTCGATGCGTTTTTCCAGCAGCACACGCAGGTAGCTGCGCTGCTTGTCCGGATTGTCGTCGGAGTTGCACAGGATGACGCAGTAACCGTTTCGCTCGCAGTAATCCTCGATACCCCTGGCCAGTTCGGCGAAATACGGGTTGAGGTTGTTGGGGACCAACAGGCCGATGGTCGCCGTGGTTTTGGCCTTGAGTGAACGGGCCACGGCACTGGGAACGTAGTCGAGGGTCTTGATCGCCGCCTCGACCTTGATCCGCACCTCTTTACTGACCGGGCGGGTCTTGTTCACCACATGGGAAACCGTGGTGTAGGAAATGCCCGCCAGGGCTGCCACATCTTTGATAGTCGCCATGACTCAGGTCCGCCGGCTTGCGCGTTGACTGCGATAAGTGTCCAGCACAACCGCCACCACAATCACCGCGCCGGTAATGATGCGCTTGGTCGGCTCGGTTGCCCCGATCTGCGCCAGCCCCGCGGCCAGCACGGAAATGATCAGGACACCAAAAAACGTGCTGATCACCGAGCCGCGGCCGCCCATCAGGCTGGTCCCGCCGATCACCACGGCTGCAATCACTTGTAACTCAAGACCGGAGCCGGCGTTCGGGTCGGCGGCTTCCAGGCGAGAAATCTGGAACAACGCAGCAATACCGGCCAGCAACCCCATCAGGCTGAAGACCAGGATTTTATAGGGTTTTGGATTGATCCCCGCCAGCCGCACGGCCTCTTCGTTGGTACCGATACCGATCAGGTAGCGTCCGAACACCGTGCGGGTCAACACGGCCTGAGCAATGAAAATGATCAGCAACGCAATGATGAACGACGGCGAAATGCCGAAGGCGATCGGATTGGACAACCAGGCGAATGCATCGCCGATGTAGGCCGTGCGCGAGCCGGTCATCTGATACGCCAACCCGCGAGCCATTTCCAGCACGCCCAGGGACACGATGAATGACGGTATCCGCCACGCCACAGTGATCGAACCGGTGATGGTACCGGCGAGCGCCGCGATGGCCATGCCCAGCAGCGCCGCCGGCAGAACGCCCCAGCCCCAGCCAAGAATCGCCACGCTCACGGTCGAGGCCGCCAGCGCCAGCACCGAGCCTACCGACAGGTCGATGCCACCGATGATCAACACGAAGGTCATTCCGACCGCCAACACCATCAGGTCCGGAATCTGGTTCGCCAGGGTGCTGAAAGTATCGTACGAGAGGAAATGACTGCTCAGCACCGAGAACAGCACGATCATCGCCAACAAGGCACCCGCCAGGCCCAGATAGGTGCCCAGGCCGTAGAAGCTGGCATTACGTTTGCCGGCGAAAGAAGCGGTATTCATGGAAGATCCCTAGGCGCGGCTTCAAAGAGCTGCGCATCACGTTTTTGGTAGCCGGCGAAAGCCGCGGCAAGCAACTCATCCTGGGTCCAGCTATCGCGATCGAATGTATCGATCAGGCTTCCTGCCGACAGCACACCGATCCGGTCGCAGATCAACATCAGCTCGCGCAAGTCGCTGGAGACCACCACCAGCGCCTTGCCTTGGCGGGTCAACTCACCGAGCAGGTTGTAGATATCGAACTTGGCGCCGACGTCGATGCCTCGGGTCGGCTCGTCGAACAGCAGCACCGAGCAGTCGCGCTCCAGCCAACGACCGATGACGACTTTCTGCTGATTGCCGCCGGACAGCTCGGACACCAACTGTGCCGGACCGGAGCTGCGAATGCGCATGGCGTCAATCTGACGCTGGGCCAGGGCGCGCTCCTTATCGTTGTCGACAAAGCCCGCGCCGGAGATGCCGGGCATGTTGCCCAAAGCGATATTGGCGCCGATTGACTGCGTCAACAAAAGGCCTTCGCCCTTGCGATCCTCTGTGATCAACGCGATGCCATGCCCGACCGCATCCACTGGCGAGCGAATGCTGACGACTTGCGCCGGCGCGCCCAGGGCGATCGTACCGCTGTCGGCGATATCGGCACCGAAGATCAGTCGCAGCAACTCGGTGCGACCCGCGCCGATCAAACCGGAAATGCCGAAAATCTCACCGGCACGGACTTCGAACGACACGTCGCGAACCTTGTCGGCACGGGACAGGCCCTTGACCGTCAACACCGGAGCGCCGATCTTGCGCACGCCCATATCGATGTGTTCGCCGAGCTCGCGCCCGACCATCAAGGTGACCAGTTGCTCGCTGTTGTAGTTGGCCATCGGTTCGACACAGACCAGGTTGCCATCGCGTAGCACGGCAATGCGCTGCGCGACCCGCGCCAACTCTTCGAGGCGATGGGAGATGTAGATGATCGATACGCCGCGAGCCTGCAGGCGGGTGATCTGCTCGAACAGCATTTCGACTTCGCGCGCAGTGAGCATCGCCGTCGGCTCATCGAGAATCAGCACCTGACAATCGCCAATCAGGTTGCGGGCGATCTCGACCATTTGCTGGTGGCCGATGCCCAGCTCACCGACCAGGGTGTCCGGGTCAATGGCGTCGAGTCCGACCTGAGCCATGGCCTCGATGGCAGCGTTGCGTAACTGCTTGCGACTGATCCAGCCGCCGTTGCTCGGCAGATTGTGGAGAAACAGGTTTTCCGCCACCGACAAGGTCGGCAGCAGGTTGAGTTCCTGCATGACCATGCGGATACCCAGCTCTTCAGCCTGAGCCCGGCTACCCGGGCGGTAGTCCTGCCCTTGAAACTGCATGTGACCGGTGGTCGGCGTGACCAGCCCGCCAATAATCTTCGAAAGCGTGCTTTTGCCTGCGCCGTTCTCGCCAGTCAACGCCAGCACTTCACCGCGCATGAGCGTCAGGTCAATGCCGGCCAGAACCGGTTGGGCGTAGGTCTTGCCGATACCGCTGACCGAGAGGACAGCGTTCGTAGCGCAAGCGGACATAAAAATTCTCCATGCGCCCGTCCGGCTGGACGAGCGCCGTTGCGTCGCCAGAAGCTTACTTGGTAACCAGCTCTACCGGTGTTTCGATCACGCCATTGGCGCCGCCGTCGACCTTGTCGCCCTTGAGAATTTTCAATGCCGTCTCGATGCCGAACACTGCTTGCCTGGCCGCAAACTGGTCTGCCGTGGCCAGCACACGACCATCCTTGAGCATTGGCTGGATGGCGTTGATGTTGTCGTAGCCGACCACTTGCACCTTGCCGGCCTTGCCCGCGGCGCGCACCGCAGACACCGCACCGACCGCCATGCTGTCGTTGCCGGCCAGCAGGGCCTTGGTTTGCGGGTATTCACTGAGAATCGACGCGGCCACCTTGTTACCTTTGTCGATCTCCCAGTCACCGGACTGCAGGGACACGACCTTGATCTGCGCCGCTTCCATCGCATCCTTGAAACCTGCGGTCCGCTGCTGGGCATTGGTGGTGGTGGACACGCCTTCGATGATGCCGACTTCGTCTCCGGCCTTCAGCTGTCTGGCCAGGTAATCGCCCACCAGTCGTGCACCCTTGCGATTGTCCGGGCCCACGAACGGAACGTTGATGTTTTTGCTTTTGACGACGGCGGGGTCCAGCTGGTTATCGATGTTGATCACGGTGATGCCGGCATCGATGGCTTTCTTGATCACCGGAACCATGGCTTTGGAGTCTGCTGGCGCGATGACCAGTGCATTGACCTTGGCCAGGATCATTTGCTCGACGATGCGCGTCTGGCCTGCGGTGTCGGTTTCATCCTTGATGCCGTTGGAGATGAGCTCGAATTCGCCGGAGTGATCCTTCTGGTAGGCCTTGGCGCCGTCCTCCATTGTCAGGAAGAACTCGTTGGCCAGGGATTTCATGACCAGTGCGACTTTCGGTTTTTCAGCAGTTTCGGCAAAAGCCGAAGAGACAGGCAGTGCAGCGGATGCGGCCGCCAGCATAGCGACAGCAAGAAGGCGTCCAGCGAATGGCAGCTTCATGGGTTCACTCCGATCTTATGATTATTGTGAGCAACGCGTGCGCTGGCGTAAGTTCCACGACCCACCGCGATGAATAGTCATCACTAGAGCCGCGCAAACGTTTGCGCGAACCGAACTATGCGAACCCTGCCGCTATTTGTCAACGACCTGAAAAATGCTTTCAGAGATGTTCTGCGAAAAAAACGGCATTCAGCTCATGCCGTGGTGTTGACCACCGATCCCGTGCCAGAACCCTTGGTCAGCTCTTTGATCAGGCTCGCACTCACTTGCAGGATGGCGCCGTTGGTGTCGGCAACCTGCCCCTGAATGGCGGCTACCGCGGTGGTCCTGGCTTCCGGAGTCGGATAGGACGCCGCCTGGGCCTGCGCCAGTTGCTGCTGTTGCTCACGCAATTGCTGTTGCAGCTCCTTCAGTCGTTT
Organism: Pseudomonas sp. Pseusp3; assembly: GCF_047304225.1. NCBI lineage: Bacteria > Pseudomonadati > Pseudomonadota > Gammaproteobacteria > Pseudomonadales > Pseudomonadaceae > Pseudomonas > Pseudomonas sp. Pseusp3. The sequence continues at coordinate 85,730 of NZ_JBGLYV010000007.1, forward strand.
AAGCAAGACCTTCACCGCAACGCTGGTGTTGTCGCTCGTTTGCGTTTCGGCCTGTGCGCCGGCACTCCCTCCCAACCCTATTGGGCCCGTTTTAACCCGGGTGCCGCCTTCCTTTGTCCCCTGCGCTTGAGCAGCCACATCCTCTGTCGCATCGCCCAAAGCACGAATGGTGGTCGCAGACTTTCCCCCGATGGTGATGCCCGCGGCATTTGGGAAGCCAATAGTTAACGACATGTGAACTCCTGCAGAAAAAGATCCCTTGAAGGAGCATCGACCGACGCACGCGTTTCTTTAGTCATTAACGACGTTTTGATGCGTTGAAATCTTAAACAGGACTGCCATCCGTTTCGGAGAGCCGAACGCAAAAGCCGAACATGTTCGGCAATCCGAACATCCAGCCTCGAAATCACATCGGACACAAACAGCAATACCATTACAAATCATTAAGTTACGCGTGTTTTTCGATTCAAAGTATTACTGGTACAGATCCTGCTCTTCTCCTCGTACCCCGGCGCTCAGATTCGCCAGGGGCATATCTAGATGAACCTGCATCAGCACCGTCTCACAACTAGAAGAGAAAAATAATGACATCTGCACTCAAGACCTTTGTTCCGGGCGCCTTGGCCCTCCTGCTGCTTCTGCCCACTGCCCTTCAGGCCAAAGAAGCCGAAACCCGACAGAAACTGGCCAACGTGGTGATCCTGGCCACCGGCGGCACCATTGCCGGCGCTGGCGCCAGCGCCGCCAACAGCGCGACCTACCAGGCGGCGAAAGTCGGCATTGAACAGTTGATCGCCGGCGTTCCTGAACTGAGCCAATTGGCTAACGTTCGCGGCGAACAGGTCATGCAAATCGCCTCCGAAAGCATCACCAACGAAAATCTGCTGCAACTGGGTCGCCGCGTAGCCGAGCTGGCCGACAGCAAAGACGTTGATGGCATCGTGATCACCCACGGCACCGACACCCTGGAAGAAACCGCATACTTCCTGAACCTGGTGGAAAAAACCGACAAGCCGATCATTGTCGTGGGCTCCATGCGCCCGGGCACCGCGATGTCCGCCGATGGCATGCTGAACCTGTATAACGCGGTGGCCGTGGCCGGCAGCAAAGATGCACGGGGCAAAGGCGTGCTGGTGACCATGAACGATGAAATCCAGTCGGGTCGCGACGTCAGCAAAATGATCAACATCAAGACCGAAGCGTTCAAAAGTGCCTGGGGTCCGCTGGGCATGGTGGTAGAAGGCAAATCCTACTGGTACCGCCTGCCGGCCAAGCGTCACACCATGGATTCCGAATTCGACATCAAGACCATCAAGAGTCTGCCTGACGTCGAGATCGCCTATTCCTATGGCAACGTCAGCGACACCGCCTACAAGGCCCTGGCTCAGTCCGGCGCCAAAGCCATCATCCACGCCGGCACCGGCAATGGCTCGGTATCGTCGCGAGTGGTCCCCGCCCTGCAAGCCCTGCGCAAGGATGGCGTGCAGATCATCCGCTCCTCCCACGTCAACGCCGGCGGTTTTGTATTGCGCAACGCCGAACAGCCTGACGACAAATACGACTGGGTCGTGGCCAACGACCTGAATCCGCAAAAAGCCCGGGTCCTGGCGATGGTCGCGTTGACCAAAACCAATGACAGCAAAGAGCTGCAACGGATGTTCTGGGAATACTGATTCACCCTCGCCCGACCGGATCCGGTCGGGCACCACGTGCGCCATTCGCCAACCCTGGCGAGTGGCTGCCACTGGATCTGACAAAAAACTCCCTTCGCCTTACGCCAAATGCAACAAACCGTTGTCAGAGGATTTTCTCGATTTTTAAGCAGTTGCGAAATGGCCTACAGTTAAATACTGTATGCACGTACAGCTTAATAAGGAAAACTCCGTGGACACCACCTCTACCTCTCCTGACACCTATGTACGCATGGGCCTGCGCGTTCAGAAAATCATCAACTCTCCCACCGCACAAAAGGCCAGGGCAGCGCTGATCTTCCGCCTTCCTGATGAGCCGGTGGATGAATGGGAACGCTTGCTGGAAGAAATCGACGAGAACGACAACGTCACCCTCGCCTATCGCGACGATGGCGGCGTGCAGATTTTCTGGGTTGTGCCGAAGGAAGATTGAGTCGATGAGTGTCCGCTGGCTTGCTGTGTTGTTTCTGTTTTTTGCCATGGGCGCGCAAGCCGATGCTCCGCGCACGTTCACCGAAGCGAAAAAGGTCGCATGGAAGCTCTACGCCCCCCAATCCACCGAGTTTTACTGTGGCTGCAAGTACACCGGCAACCGGGTAAACCTGGCCGCCTGCGGTTATGTGCCACGTAAAAATGCCAAACGCGCATCCCGCATCGAATGGGAGCATATCGTTCCGGCCTGGCAAATCGGTCATCAACGCCAGTGCTGGCAAGCGGGCGGCCGCAAGAACTGCACCCGCTACGACCCGGTTTACCAGAAGGCCGAGGCTGACTTGCACAACCTGGTGCCCAGCATTGGCGAGGTCAATGGCGATCGCAGCAACTTCAGTTACGGCTGGCTGCCCGAGCAGTCGGGGCAGTATGGCTCCTGCCTGACCCAGATCGACTTCAAGGCCAGGAAGGTCATGCCCCGCCCTTCGATTCGCGGCATGATCGCCCGCACCTACTTCTATATGAGCAAGCAATATGGCTTGCGCCTGTCGAAACAGGATCGGCAACTGTACGAAGCCTGGGATAAAACCTATCCGGTACAGGCCTGGGAGCGCCAACGCAACCAGAGCGTGGCGTGCGTCATGGGGCGCGGCAACGAGTTCGTCGGCCCGGTAGACATGAAGGCCTGCAGCTGAATCCAGGCTACGCCTGAAACCAAAAAGGCCTCGGAACTGAACACCCGAGGCCTTTTAGTTTATTCAACGTCCGCGCTACAGGATGTTATTGAGCGGCCGGACGCTCAAGCACCAGCAATTCGATGTTCTGCTTCTTGGCGCGAGTGAGCGCCGCACGGACTTCATCCTGCTTGGCTTCGGCCTCGGCTTTCGAATTGAACGGCCCCATCAGGATTCGCGTATTGCCATTGTCCTTGACGACGCTGGACATGAAACTGTGCTCGATCAGCCAGCCACTCAAATCGCTGACTGCCTGAGGGGTTTCACCCCGCACTTCAAGCTCCCATTGTGGGCCGGACACTGCCGCAGGTACGGCAGCCATGGCCGGTTTAGGCTTCGGCGCATCCACACTACTGCCCTCGCCGCACCCCGCCAGTGCCAATATCGCGATTACCAGAACCATTTTGCGCACGGCGTTTCCCTCTGAATGCATAAAGCGGCGATTTTAACATCCATGAATACTTAACGAGTGCCGTAAAATGGGATCAAAACTACGAGAATGATGGTTGCGGCCTCTGTATAGTTACGCCTTGGGAATTAATGCTGCATCTGCGCGTCAGAAAGAGGCACCCAAACCGTGAGACTTCGCACTAATCTATACATACCACCGACCTCTGCACTGTCCGAATCAGGTGCCCCACATAGCAATCAAGGAGAAGACCATGCTGATACTCACCCGCAAAGTCGGTGAAAGCATAAACATAGGTGATGACATTACGATCACCATTCTGGGCGTAAGCGGCCAGCAAGTCAGGATCGGCATCAACGCTCCGAAGGACGTTGCAGTGCACCGTGAAGAAATTTATCAGCGCATTCAGGCCGGCCTGACCGCCCCGGAAAAGCCGCAATCCTGAATTCTGTTGCAGTCAGTAGCCAGCCCGTTCGGTCCGGAATCACGGCTGGCTAAAGATTCAGCATCGCATCGCTTCGCTTCCGCTTGCTTTCCCACACAAGCTTCCAGGGGTCGATACTAGCGACAAGCTCAACACCCTGGCTGTCAGACCTTTCTGGTTTGCACCAAGGAAGGACGCGTTCGCTCCGTGGTTAACCGAACATCACGCCACGCGCCATGCCAGTCGCCGCCACCACCATCAACAACACCAGCAGCGCCTCGACATGACTGATCCGTGCAAACAGCTTCGCACGGCCAGTATCGAAAGCCACTTTACGCCCCAGCGCTATCCGCCATTTGATCAACGTCACCATTGGCGCAATTTCCAACAGCAAGATCAGGACGAACAGCGTCATCTTCAGATGAAACAGCGGCTGATGCAGGTAATAGTCCGTGCCTTTCTCGTACCCGCCAAAGGCTCGCATCCCCCCGCTGATCAGCAAGACGACAGCTGAAATACCCCAGATATTGTCCGCTACCAGAACACTGCGCACTTGCGCGGCCCCATCGGCCAAGCGCCGAAAAGCGCTGCCGCGAACCAGCACCGCCCAAAATCCCAAGGCAACTGCCAGAAGATGAACCGCCGCGAGTAACCAGTGAGTCAGCATCGAGAAACTCCTGCCAGATCGAAGTTGTATGAGCCTGTCAGTAGTAGCCCATGAAATGGCTGCTTGCACGGCATCCGTGGACAATGCCCGGAACACAATATGACAGACCAACTAAACTCCACTTCGCTGGTATTGAGCATCCGCGGCAGTACCAGCCCCCAACAGCAACTCACTCCCACCTCATTGAACTGAGTAAACAAAATCATGTGTAAATCATGTGATTCAAGCTCTGCTTCAAACACAACAGGCCGCCGTCGTTTTCTTCAAATTGCCGGATTGAGCGCAGGCGCCCTGCTGCTGACCGGTACTCTGCCCGGCCAGTTCATCCAGGCAGCCGAAAAAGCGACAGCCCCACCAAAACCTCAAAACGTAATCAGTCCCGATATGGCATTGAAAAGACTGATGGAGGGCAATGAACGCTATGTAAGCGGCACTTCCACGACACACGATTTCAAGGCTGAGCGAGAGGCCCTGGTATCCGGTCAAAATCCGTTCGTGGCAGTACTGAGCTGCTCTGACTCGCGGATCGCCCCGGAATACGCGTTCGACACCGCGCGCGGCGATCTTTTCTCCATCCGTGTCGCGGGCAACTTCGTGACCCCGGAAGGCCTGGGCAGTCTTGAATACGGGGTTGCGGTACTTGGCGCCCCGTTGATTCTCGTACTGGGGCATGAGAGCTGCGGCGCCATCGAGGCAGGTATCAAGGCAGTGAAGGATCATACGGTATTCCCGGGCCATATCCCGAAACTGACTGATGCACTCAAGTCGGCTATCGAGACAGTGCTGAAGCAGCCCGGGAGCCTGATGGAAAACGCCACCGCGCAGAACGTCAAAAACACTGTCAACAGCCTGAAACATGCTTCGCCCTTGCTGACCGACGCACAGAGCAAGGGCATGCTGAAGATCGTGGGAGGTATCTATCGCCTGGCGAGCGGCAAGGTAGAACTGATCGCCTGAACCGCAATACGCACGTCGCCCGCATCGGAGTACAACCCCGCATGCAAAGAGCCCAGCGCGGTGGCTGGGCTCTGTTTATCTTCGGTTTTCCATCATTTTGTCAGCAAGGGTTTTGGCCCTCTCGATCAACAGGTTTTGCCTGTCTTCGTGAGTAGCCCCGCCAACAACCGGGGCAGTCAAATTGCTTTCGGCAATCAATGCAGCGCAGAAGTATTGATCCCAAACAGTCTTGTCCACAGATGCCTGCTTGATGATTTGATCGGCGTTCATGGGCGGCTCCTTTCAATGAGGCAGCACTACTAGTTTACGCCGGAATGACAAAGAAACCGGGCTATCACCCACAGTGGCCCGCCATTCGTCGCCTGCGAAAATCCAGCGCAGAAATCACTCGCATCCGTGGCTTGAGGATTGCAAAGTACGCGCGTAGCAGCGCGGGAACGACATGATTCTGACGCCGCAGCCATTCAATCAATGCTTAAGGACTCCAGCGATACGCTTGGTCAGTCACCGGGAGATGTAACGTGTCAACGCTCAACGAAATCGCAATGAACCACGCGAGAATGGCTAAGGAAAAGGCAGCAGAGACGACCGAACTGAGCGAGCGACACCTCCAGATCGTAGGGAGCTTCGAGGTACCGTCCATTGAAGTACAGCAGAACATTCCAATGCACCTGATCGCCGGAGCGCAGGAGGTCCATCTTGCTCATGCGACGGGTTTCTCACTCTGACCTTTCATGAGGCAGGCGAGACCCCGGTCGATGTACCCGACAACAGGTAAGCGAGGGCAGCGCTGGCAATGGAACATGCCATCTGCATGCAACCTGCCTGACCAAATGTTCATAGCGTCCGCACCGATCAAACAATCGGTGCGGCGCTGACCGCCAACGGCGGGATGAATTCAGGACGCGGATGATCGCCGCGAGTCAGTACTTGAAGAACGATTAGCCAAAACGTGGGCACCAATCACAATGAGGCTAGCGGCAATGGCTCGTGCACGACCTACTCCCCATTCAAGCGCGGTGGTCATCGTATCGTTTGGCAAATTATCGTGTGTCTCTTCAAAAACGGGCCACCCGCTTTTGTCGTAAATGCCAATGAACAGTTGCGTTTGTCCCTTGCTGGAAACCCTGGTCTGAACATCAATGACATTGCCGTCCCAAAACACCTCGTCGTGCGACCGACAGTGCAATTCGCAATCCGCCCAGTGCCAAAACCTGGAACTTCTACGCATCATCATTGCGGCCTCCTTTCTGTTCAAGTTTCGACGAGAACAATGGAGGGGAAAAAAATTGGTACGCCATTTCCGGGGTCTCAATTCCCGAAAAGATGCCACTTGTCAGACACTTTTTCGTACGAAATCACCCTGAAAGCCACGCTCTGTCGCCACGCAACACAGAGCATCATCATGGCAAAAGTACTGACCCAAATTACGCTCAAGTTGCCGCGCCTCATGCAGGCAAGCGAATACGGGAAACTGCGGCATGTCGGCAGAAAGGAGCAGGAGATTGCCCCGGGCATCAGCGGTGAACGGAAGATGATGTCAGGCACCCGGCACAGCGACAAGCTGCGCGATCCCGAAGACCTACCGAGCGATACTCGGTGATTGTTTTGTCCAGAGGAGGTTTATGGCATCAGTTTCAAGCATCAGGTTGTTACCGACCCTGAGCCAGAACAGTATGTCGTTAGGCGTTGATACACTGAAAAAGATCCAGTGCCCTGACCCATCGACCTTTTCCTCTACCTCTGCAACGTACAACGCGACCTCGCTTTCGCTAAGTTCCAGGGCATCGGAGATTTCTCGCTGTGTCGGTTTTCTTACGCTGCTCATGGTGAAATCCATTTCTTGAACATAGTGCTCAAAGCATAGCCGCACACCAAAACCTGGTATCTCCACCTGTCGCTTCAGAAAAGTTCGCCATGACAGGTATCGAAACCTGAACCTTCAGCTACTGCGGGGGCATGGTGTCCAATGCCTGCGTGTAAGCATCAATCATCACTTGAAGGGCATTTGACACATGCGGATGTCCAACCCAGCGGTATGAGGCATTTCCAAGCAAGCCGGCAGCCGCGTTGTCCATCAGGCTTTTTACATCAAGCCCGCTGGCGACGGCCGCTCCAAAAATTGCTACAAGCGCTTGCTCAAGTGCAATTTCACGATCGGTGACCATTTCATCTCCTTGACCCGGCTCCATGCCGGCCATAGAAATAAATAGCTCACAAGCAATCAAAGTGCCACTACACCTCGTCGAATCCGGTTACGGAGGTCGGTGCCTGAGCCACCCTCACCTATTGGACTGAACCAAACATAAGGCACCCGCAAAGCAGCTGCCTCTGACCGGATCAATATGGAAAAGAACACGCTGACGGTATCCCCCGGGAAGACCCAGGGCTACGGCAACCCTTTCCACCTGAAGATCACCTTGGGCGCGGCTCTGCGTGAGCCAGGCCGCCCAGCAGAGCGGATCTTGTTTGTCAGACACGACTCATTGTTTGACCGCTGAAAGTTACTTCACCACGTACTTCGCGCCGTGTGGATCGTTGAGTTTTGCCTGCAACATCCCCCACTCGCGCTGAATGATCGAGTAAGGAATAAAGATGCTGAGCCTCTCAGCCCCCTTTACGCCGGGGTGATCGCTCACATCGTTCAGTGTGGTTGAGTAGAAGCCGACATTGATGCCGACAATACAGCCGTCGCTGGCAAGAACCGGCCCACCCGACATGCCCTTGACCAGCGGGGCATCATGAATGGCATAGAGATCACCGCTGTGTTCATCGGCATTGATGAATGGCGTTTGGTACACCTTGCCTTTCCCGGCAGCGGTCATGAGGTAAGGACTCGCCCCAGCGGCAGTTATGCTCTCGCCCACACGCGGTGCGCGCCATGATGGGTAATGGCCGTTGGCCTTGTGCTGGATGAAGACGAGATCGCAGCCTGTGCTGCAACTGTACTTCACGTTGGGGATGAACGGAGTGTGGCGCGTGGTTACGGCGTAGTCCTCGTTCCATTGCACGGCCGAGGCCATGTATAGATACGGCACAGGGAAGCCCGAATAGACTGAAAAATATGAATCATTAGTAGGCCCCGAAAAGTCGGGTTTAACGATGCCGTTGCATCCTGCAGTTACAGCTCCAATTAAAAAGTAGGCCATGATCTTGATCATGATATATCACCGACTTAATAGGGAGAATGTGACTGTTTTTTGTTGTCAGTATTTTGACTTTTATCGGGTTGCAGTACTCCTCGCCACTTGTTCTAGTTCGACGTTTTCATACTTATGGCTGAGATCGCAATGACGCGTATGAATAAATCGCACTAAGGTCAATCGCTTTTCGAACAACTGTAAAAGTTCAAATATTTGGCGCCTGAAAAACATTAAACACGAGGAAATAAAACAAGAGTGGCTATCGTTAATGGCGTCCACCTGAGAGTGGGTCAGAAGGTTTAAACCTTATTCAGGACGAGACAAGGCAAAGAAAAAAGGGGAACCCTTTCGGATTCCCCTTCACACCGTCCAGCAGTGCGGATTTTGTTTGGCAGGCGCGATTGGGCTCGAACTAACGCCCCCTACCCTGTCAAGGCGACCCGAAACGAAGAACCCATCAAGATGATGGAGTGACTTTTCCATGTCACAGCCCTGGTTACCGAACCCCCCATCCAGACGCACTGCGCAGCCAATCCCCCTAACCAAAACAAACGTACGTTCGCGGCTTTTTAAAGATTTTACTAAAGATGAAACGTATCATCAGCGAAATTATCGAGTCAGCCACAAAGTACCCGCGCTTTGATCTGCGCCACCACCCGCCTCAACACCTTCCGAATATCGCTCCTGCCCGGAGCGATGTGTGCGAGCAGGTCCATGAGCCAACGGATGCAAAGAGACAACGCCATCACAATGATCGTAGATAAAAAAACACCAACACCCGCCTTCGACTTGCCAAGCCCTGTTGAAAAAAACAACTCCCTCGAATCACTCATGGCGAACCTGCAACCCTGGTCGTTCAACAAACCAGAATGCTTGCTGATTGGCGATGAAACGACTATCAACCTGACTCCCACGGAATGCATAGTACTGGACTTATTAGCAAGTGGAACTGAACGCGTTGTAAGTAACGAAGAAATCCTTGTAAGGTTAAACAAGGACCCTGGCAACTATAAAGGATTGCGCATGTGCCTAAGCAGGCTACAAGCAAAGTTCAAGAAAGTTACCAAGGGCGATAACCTCTTTCGGCCAGTAAGAAATCGTGGTTACTGCCTCACCCAGGTAATACATCCTGATTGAGCCCGATATCTCAGGGGCATATGGCGCAATGATCGCCCCGGCCTGGCTCACCTACGTGTACTGCTACAAGGGGCCATGGCGGCAAGGGTTCGCCCCGCCAGCCACTTCAGGAGGGGAGCTGCGTTTGACGCAGCTGGCGAGGCAAACGATTAAACGCTAGCTGAATTGCTTAGCCAGGCGCCTTCATCCTGTCTGAATTGGTGCCCACCCTGACCAGTTGCTGGCCATTCAGTAATCCATCTGAAACACACCAGGCCGGGCGAGCGGTCATGACTTTACCCAGCGCAGCGCCAAGTGTCCCGAACACAATCCTGAACAAAATTAACATTGAGTCTGCCGGTGAACGGCAGGCAAGGTCCCGGGAAGACACAGAACCATGGGAAGCCAGTGCACCTGGAGCTTGTCATGGACCAGGCGCTGCGGAAGGTGGCGCTGGAGTGCGTGAAGTCGCCGAAGGTCTACCCACTACTCGCCGAAGATGTGCAAACGCACCCGGATGGACGCCAAGCTACACTGGAACGCAGTGACACCGGACCACCCGACCAAGTCGCTTGTCCAGGCGCAGGACGACTCGAAGGCCTACGATGAGTTGCCGGCCGGTGAGCGCCTTACTTTCCATGAAATCCGCGCGCTCGGTGCCCAGCTGTATGAGCAGCAAGGTTTTGAGCAGGAATACATTCAGGGTCTGATGGGGCACCGAGCATTATCAGCCTGGACACAGTGATGATGAGGTGGCTTACAGGAAGGTGAAGACTGATTTGAAACCTTGAAAAGTGGTTCGTCTTTCCAAATCGATTCCAACGCTTTTCCAAATGACAACAAAAAAGGGCCCACCTTTCGGTGAGCCCTTCCAGACCGCCCAGCAGAGCGGATTTTGTTTGGTAGGCGCGATTGGACTCGAACCAACGACCCCCACCATGTCAAGGTGGTGCTCTAACCAACTGAGCTACGTGCCTGCTGTGAGGCGGCATTCTACGGAATTCCGGAGGGGTGTCAACACCTTTTTTCGAGCTAACCCTATGAATATGCAAAATATTTAATTTCACGGGTACAAAGAAGATTTTCCGGGTGGCTGGCGGCCGATTTTCAACTCGGGTAGGATCAACGCACTCGTAAAATATATTAAACAGAGGCTGCAGGATGGCGAACACCCCCTACCCAGAGTCCTACTACGCCGCATCGGCCAATGCGGTTCCGCCGCGCCCGGCGTTGCAGGATGACGTCGAGACCGATGTCTGTGTAATTGGCGCCGGTTATACGGGGCTGTCCTCTGCCCTGTTCCTGCTGGAGAGCGGCTTCAAGGTCACGGTGCTCGAGGCCGCCAAGGTGGGTTTCGGGGCGTCCGGGCGTAATGGCGGCCAGATCGTCAACAGCTACAGCCGCGATATCGATGTCATCGAGCGCACGGTCGGCCCCAAGCAAGCTCAGTTGCTGGGGCAGATGGCCTTTGAAGGTGGCCGGATCATTCGTGAGCGCGTCGCCAGATACAACATTCAGTGCGACTTGAAGGACGGTGGCGTGTTCGCCGCCATGACTGCCAGGCAGATGGGTCATCTCGAATCCCAGAAGCGCCTGTGGGAACGATTCGGGCATACCCAGCTCGAGCTGATGGATCAACGCCGTATTCGCGAAGTAGTGGCTTGCGATCAATACGTCGGCGGCATGCTCGACATGAGTGGCGGCCATATCCATCCGCTTAACCTGGCGCTGGGAGAGGCCGCAGCGGTGGAATCTCTGGGCGGGACGATTTATGAGCAGTCGCCGGCCATACGCATCGAGCGCGGCGCCACCCCGGTCGTGCACACGCCGCAAGGCAAGGTCAGGGCCAGGTTCATCATCGTCGCCGGCAACGCTTATCTGGGCAATCTGGTGCCGGAACTGGCCGCCAAGTCGATGCCTTGTGGCACTCAAGTGATTACCACCGAGCCACTGGGCGAAGAGCTGGCGAAGGCCTTGCTGCCTCAGGACTACTGTGTCGAGGACTGCAACTACTTGCTCGACTACTACCGTCTCAGCGGCGACAAGCGCCTGATTTTCGGTGGCGGCGTGGTATACGGCGCGCGGGATCCGGCGAACATCGAAGCGATCATTCGACCGAAGATGCTCAAGGCGTTCCCGCAACTCAAGGACGTGAAGATCGATTACGCGTGGACGGGCAACTTCCTGCTGACCCTGTCGCGCCTGCCTCAGGTCGGACGCCTGGGCGACAACATTTACTATTCCCAGGGCTGCAGCGGCCATGGCGTGACCTACACGCACCTGGCGGGCAAGGTCCTGGCCGAAGCCCTGCGCGGCCAGGCCGAGCGTTTTGACGCGTTTGCCGACCTGCCCCACTACCCGTTCCCTGGCGGACAAATGCTGCGCACCCCGTTCGCGGCGCTGGGTGCCTGGTACTATGGATTGCGGGACAAGCTCGGCGTGTGACCGATAGATGCAAAAAGGGCCGCAATGCGCGTGACCCACACTGTAGGAGCGAGCTTGCTCGCGATGGACTCAAGAGCGCTGCGTTTAGCCAGTAAACACGCGTTATCGTTAATGACCATCGCGAGCAAGCTCGCTCCTACAGTGTGGGTCACGCACATGGTGGCCCTTTTTTGTTCAGCGATGTTTTACAACCGGTCCCGCGCGATACCGCTGCGAATCCGCAGGATGTCCGCCAGCACCGCCAGGGCAATCTCCGCTGGCGTCTTGCTGCCCAGGTTCAGCCCAATTGGCGCATGAATCCGCCCCAACTCGACGTCTCCGAGCCCACCAATGCGCCGCAACCGCTCGAAGCGCTTCTGCGAGGTCTGCATGGAGCCCATCACGCCGATATAGAACGCCTCGGTGCGCACCGCCTCCATCATCGCCAGGTCATCGATGCGCGGATCGTGGGTCAAGGCCACCACCGCCGTATCGCTGTGGCAGCCACCATCGGCAATGAACACCGACGGCAGTTGGCGGCGAATCTCCACGTTTTCCAGTACGACGCCCTCCAGCACTTCGTCTCGCGGGTCACACAGAATCACCTCGAACCCCAGGCCCACGGCAAACTCGGCACAGGCCTGAGCGACACTGGAATACCCGGCCAGCAGCAAGCGCTGGGCGGCGCCGACACGCACACGCACCCGATCGATTTCACGCTCGATACGCACACCCTGCTCACGATCATCGAACAGACTGCGCGCACCGCTGATCAAATCAACTTCGCGGATCAACCGGCGTCGACCCAACAGTGCCGACTCCAGTTCGCGCAGGTGCGCCTGCACCTCGCAATCGGCGTCAAGCTTCTCGACCAGCACGTCCAGCACCCCGCCGCACGGCAGGCTGACGCGGGAACGTGGATCGTCGCCTTCACCGTAACGAACAACGCTGACCGACTCCAGGAACGCGCCCTCGGCGACTCGCTCGAGAAAGTCTTCCTCGACACAGCCACCCGACAGCGAGCCAATCCAGTGCCCATCAGTGTTCACCGCCAGCAGCGAGCCCGGTGCGCGCGGTGCCGAGCCATAGGTGGCCAGCACCGTACACAGCCAGATGCGCTGACCGGTCGCCGACCACTCCAGCGCCCGGCGCACGACTTGCAGATCGAGATGCTGCATATCAATGCGCCTTGTGCTCGAGCGGCGGCGCATCGGCCCGCAACTTCTGCACGTCATTCACCGCCAGATCATTCGGCTGACCGCCCCAGCCCTGGCGCAGGTAGTTCAACAGATCCGTGAGTTGCTCGGCGCTCAATTTCTCGGCGAACCCTGGCATCGGCTGCATGCGTTCGAAACCGGAGAATTTTTGCTCACCGATACCGTCATCGATCACCCGCACCAGGTTACGCGGATCTTCCAGGCGCAACGTGGTGTTGCCGCGCATGGCCACGGCGATGTGTGGTTTACCCTCGCCGCCAGGCGCATGGCATCCGGCGCAGACGTTCAAATATTCCTGACGGCCGCGCTGGGCACTTGGGCTCAGCTTGTCCAATGGCACTTCGGTGAGCACTTTCGCCGCTGGTGGCTGATCGCCGAGCAGGAAAGTCGCCATCGCCGCCAGATCCGGATCGTTGAGGCCCTGGGTGCTGTTGTGGAACACCGGGAACATCTCGTTGAACATCGTGCCCTGGGCGCTCATGCCGTGCTTGAGGAACGAGCTCAGGTCCTGATGATTCCAGCCACGAGCCGCCAGGTCAGTGGCCAGCAGGCTTGGCGCCAGATAACCATTGAGAAGGCCACCGGTCATGCGCTTGTCCTGCTGCATGGCACCCGGCAAGCCGCGCGGCGTATGGCATTCGCCACAGTGACCCAGCACGTCGACCATGTACTGGCCGCGCTTCCAGGCTTCGCTCTTGCCCTCGGCAGGCTCCAGCTTCACATCCTTGCCGTACATCATGTTCCAGCCCATCAGGCCCAGGCGCACGTTGAACGGGAAGCTCAGGCTGGTGACCGGCGCTGCACGCTCGATCGGCTCGACGGTTTTCAGGTAGGCATGGATCGCGTCCGAGTCGGCACGAGGCATCAGGTGATACGAGGTGTACGGCATCGCCGGATACAGGTTGGCGCCATCGCGGCGCTTGCCTTCGGTCAGCGCGGCAAAGAACTCGTCATCGCTGTACAGGCCGATGCCGTGCTCTTTGCTCGGGGTGATGTTGGTGCCGTAGATCGTGCCGAACGGCGAAACGATCGGCAGGCCGCCGGCAAAGGGCGCGCCACCCGGTGCGGTGTGGCACGCCATGCAATCGGCGGCGCGGGCGAGGTATTGGCCTTGCTTGACCTGCGCATCATCGGCGTGGGCCAGCAATGCAGGCGCAGCCAGGCCGACCGCCAACGCCAGGCGGCTAAGTAGAAGTTTCATCCTTAACCCTCCTTGACCAGGCCGAGATCGGTCAGCACGTTGCGTGTGGCGCTGTAGTAGCGCACATATCCGGTGCAACGGCAGATGTGATGACCGAGGCTGTCCTCGATGACTTCTTCCAGCTGGCTTTTGACGATGGGCTGACGCTGCAGCTTTTCCACCAGCACGGTCGCGGCATTCACGAAGCCCGGCGCGCAGTAGCTGCACTGGAAGGCGAATTCATCGACGAAGCGCTGCTGGATCGGGTTCAGCTCGGTGACCTTGCCCTGCTCGTCGCGGGTCGCATGGCCTTCGATGGTCCGAACCTTCTTGCCAGCGAAGAAGTGCGCACCGGTGATGCAGGTGCGCACTTCTTCGCTGGTGCCATCCGGGTTGTCGACGATCACCACGCAAGCGTGGCAGATGCCCTGGCCGCAACCCAGGCGCGAACCGGTGAGGTTCTTGTACTCGTGCAGGTAGTCGATCATCGGCAGGTCATCAGGGATGTCCACTGGGCCGACGGATTGACCGTTGAGGGTCAGTTGAAGCGGACGGTTAGCCATTGAGGGCCTCCTTGATGCGTGCAGAAGTGATAGGCAGGTCGCGGACACGTTTACCGATGGCATGGGCCACGGCGTTGCCGATGGCACCGACCACCGGGATCATCACCACCTCGGCGATGCCCTTGGACGGGTCGCTCGGCGACAGTGGCGGCAGGATGTCCGCGGTCTGTTTCCACACCGCAACGTGACGCGCCATTGGCAGGCGGTAACGGTTGAAGTTCCAGTCACCCTCCCCCGGCCCGCCCTCATACAGCGGCATCTCTTCCATCAACGCATGGCCGATGCCCATGGCGATACCGCCCTCGAGCTGGCCCTTGACCAGTTCTTCCACCAGCACCCGACCGCACTCGACCCACGAGTGATGATTGAGCACCGACACTTCTGCCGTACCTTTGTTGACCTTCACTTCCACCAGCGTCGCGACCGGGCTGTAGTAAGTCACTGCCGCGTTGTTCAACTGGGTCGCCGGGTAGGCGATGTTCTGCCGATCCAGCAAATGGAAACCGGCGCTGTTCATCTGCGCCTGCTTGGCCTTTGGCGCACCGTCGCCATACTTGACCGCCAGCCCGTCGAGCGGCAGACGCTCACGCACGCCGTCGATGCTGAATTCAGCCTCGGCCCAGCTCCAGCGGTTGAAGCCATGCACGGTCGCGCCAGTCACCAGCCCGCGCTCGTGGGCACGCTTGGCCAGCATCGCAAACGGCAACGGTTCCATGCCGTTGGCGGTGAGCTTGCCGTCGACCCAATGGGCGTCTTCGCGACGCACCACGTATGGGTTGGCCTGACCGCCATAAGGGCCTTGTCGCCAGATCTCCAGCGCCGCCGGCCACAGGCCGTGGTTGAACAGCACGCGCGCCGCTTCACGGGTGGCGTGGCTGAAGTAGTAGGCGGAGTTGGTCGCCGACGACGCCGAAGCGATTTTGCCGACCCAACGCGGGTTACGCAGGAAGTTGTCCTGCTCGGCCTGGCTCATGATGTAAGGGTTGCCGCCGGTGATCAGCTGCATTTCCTTCCAGTCGGTTTCGCCGGTCTTCACTTCGTGCGCAGGCAGACCGAGGAAGTCGGCCACTACCATCGCTTGTGAAGTGGACATGCCGGTGCCGATCTCGATGCCGATGTGACGCAAGTTGATGCGCCCTTCAGCGGTGAATTCGATGCTGGCCATCGGTGCTTCCGAACCGGTACCGAAGTCTTTCTGGCAGATGGCGAAGCCCACCCCATACCAGTTGTCCGGATCGGCGGCTTCGCGCTGCTGCTTGATCGCGTCGCGGTTTTTCCAGGTGTCGTGGACGGCCGCCTTGTCGAGAATCTCGTGCAGGCGCAACGCACCGGCCGGGATTGCACCCTGGGTGTTTTTCATACCCGAGCGCAGTGCATTCTTGCGGCGCAGCTCAATGGCATCGACGCCGAGGCGATCGGCGATTTCGTCGACCATCATTTCGGTCGACGCCATGCTCTGCAGGGTGCCGTAGCCACGCATCGACCCGGCTTCTACCGCGCGGGAATGGTAAGCGGTGACCTGCAGATCGTTCTGCGGCATGTAGTAGATCGACTGTGCTGCCGTGGCGCCCACTGCAGCCACCGAAGGGCTGTAGTTGATGCGCCCGCCACCGTCGACGCTCATTTCAGCGCGGAAGATCTTGAAGCTGTAGTCGTTCTTGTCCACCGCCAATTGATAGCGAATGTCGAACGGGTGACGCTTGATGCCGCTCTGGAACTGCTCATAGCGGTCGTTGGCCAGGCGCACCGGCACACCGGCGCCGTACAACGCCGCCAGCGCTGCGTAGTAGACGAAGATGTTGTGGTCTTTGGAGCCGTAACCGACGGTATAGCCCGGGTGCATGTTCAGGTTGGCCAGGCCGAAACGCGACGGCGCGATCATTTTCGCGGTTTCGGTCGCTGCTTCCAGCGGGCATTGGGTGGCGACGACGAAATGCAGGGTCTTGGTGGCCGGGTCGTACCAGCCGTTGCCGTTGTCCGGTTCCATGGCGGCCGGTTCGATCGACGGGGTCTTGTAGCGCTCATCGAACACCAGCCAGTTGTCCGGCGGCGCATCGATCTGCTGCTTCATGCGCTCGGCGTAGAACAACCCGCGCTCGGTCAGGTTGCCATGCAGGTTCGGCTGGGAGTTCCACACCGGACGACGGTTTTTCAGCATCGGGAACAGGATCGAGTCCTTGAGGCTGGCGAACTCGTCTTCGTCCGCCGAGGTCGCCCCGCCAACGCGCACGTAACGGAAGCTGCCGTACGGATCGCCTTCGTAGAACGGCACTTTGTCGCCGTAGCGGATTGCCTTGTCATTGAACTTGAGCTTGTTCTTGGCCTGACGGAAACGCTCGAAATCGTTCCAGATCAGGATCGCCACGGGGTGCCCGATAAACATCGGCACCTTGCCGGCCGGCAGCAGTGGATCCGGAGCGTGTTCCTCAGGGAACACGATACCGTCCTTGACCAGGTCTTCGGCGGTAACGATGCGGTCCGGCTGCAACTCGGCACCGAGCCATGACAGATCGATGCCTGCAAAGATGTGGTCGGCCTTGATGGTTTTGAGCAACATGGCGTGGCCTTGTTGCTGCGGCCAGCCCGGCATGTCCTTGGCTCGGATGTCGCGGGCAAAGACTTTGCTGCCGCAGACCTTGGACAAGGCATCGTTACGGGCGCGCGCCTTGCCATTGTTGCCGAGCCACTGCTCGGACGGCACGGTCACGCTGTTTTCCATCAAGGCGGCCAGCGCCTGGCTGCTCAATGGCGTGAGCGTCACGCTCACACCCGCTACCAGCCCGCCCTGAAGGAACGAGCGCCGGGATATATCACGGTTGGACATGGATCATCCTCTGGGCGGTCATGGGGTCCGCCCTTCTGATTATGTACTGGAAATCTCGAGTCTTGCAGAAGCCCTTCTGGACGTGGCAAAGGGCTGTAATGACAGTGCAAAGCTGACCGAAAGGTTAAGTTTATAGACTTACGACCCTGCGGAAAACCAAAAACTGACCAGAAAATCAAAAAAATGCGACTTTTTGGCGCAGTGCATTGAGGGTATCGACGGAAGACGAGAACAAGATTCGCCCTGCCCGAGAACAGGCAAGCAGAAAGGGCTGAGAGGAAAAATACAGGAAGGGAAAAATCAAATTTCAGAAACAAAAAACCCCGGTCTTTCGACCAGGGTCTTTGCTATCGACTCGAAGCAGCTAATGGCTTCTTCGTAGCTCCAAGGCGTTCAGTGGGCCTCGGGGCAGATATGGCGCAGCGGACGGGACTCGAACCCGCGACCCCCGGCGTGACAGGCCGGTATTCTAACCGACTGAACTACCGCTGCG
>NZ_JBGLYV010000080.1:0-26800 GCF_047304225.1 Pseudomonas sp. Pseusp3
CCCCACCAGATTCTCCTCCCCCGACTACCCTTCAAAAACCCGCAGGAAGCGGCCCCCGTCATCTCAAGGAACGACCATGTCCCTCTCCATCGTCCACAGCCGCGCCCAGATTGGCGTGGATGCGCCTGCTGTTACCGTCGAGGTCCACCTGGCCAATGGTTTGCCATCGCTGACCATGGTCGGGCTGCCTGAAGCGGCGGTGAAGGAAAGCAAGGATCGGGTGCGCAGTGCGATCATCAATTCGGGGCTGCAATTTCCGGCGCGGCGGATCACGTTGAATCTGGCGCCGGCGGATTTACCCAAGGATGGCGGGCGGTTCGATCTGGCGATTGCCCTGGGAATTCTCTCAGCCAGTGTGCAGGTGCCGACGTTGACGCTCGATGATGCGGAATGCCTTGGGGAGTTGGCGCTATCAGGTGCCGTGCGGGCGGTTCGAGGGGTTTTGCCAGCGGCGCTGGCGGCGCGCAAGGCCGGGCGCTGGTTGATGGTGCCGCGAGCGAACGCCGAGGAAGCGTGCCTTGCCTCTGGACTGAAAGTGATTGCCGTGGACCATCTGCTTGAGGCCGTCGCGCATTTCAATGGGCATACGCCGATTGAGCCTTATGTCTCCAATGGCCTGCTCTACGCCAGTAAACCCTACCCCGACTTGAATGAAGTGCAGGGGCAACTCGCGGCCAAGCGTGCGCTGCTGATCGCTGCCGCTGGTGCTCACAACCTGTTGTTCAGCGGGCCGCCGGGAACGGGGAAAACCCTGTTGGCGAGCCGCTTGCCGGGATTGCTGCCGCCGCTGGCCGAAAACGAAGCGCTGGAAGTGGCGGCGATTCAGTCGGTCGTCAGTTGTTCGCCGTTGAGCCACTGGCCGCAGCGGCCGTTTCGCCAGCCACATCACTCTGCCTCCGGCCCGGCACTGGTGGGTGGCGGCTCGAAACCACAACCGGGCGAAATCACCCTCGCCCACCACGGTGTACTGTTCCTCGATGAGCTCCCGGAATTTGATCGCAAGGTATTGGAGGTGTTGAGAGAGCCACTGGAATCCGGCCACATCGTGATTTCCCGCGCCAAGGACCGCGTACGCTTCCCGGCGCGCTTTCAACTGGTCGCAGCGATGAATCCTTGCCCCTGTGGATATCTCGGCGAACCGAGCGGCCGCTGCTCCTGTACGCCAGACATGGTTCAACGCTATCGCAACAAGCTGTCGGGGCCGCTGCTGGACCGCATCGATCTGCACCTGACGGTTGCACGCGAAGCCACGGCGCTGAATCCTGCGTTAAAGCCCGGCGACGATACAGCCACCGCCGCCGAGCTGGTTGCCGATGCAAGAGAGCGGCAACACAAACGCCAAGGTTGCGCGAATGCCTTCCTCGACCTGCCAGGCCTACGCCGGCACTGTAAGTTATCCACAGCCGATGAAAACTGGCTGGAATCCGCCTGCGAGCGTTTAACTCTGTCGTTGCGAGCAGCCCATCGACTGCTCAAGGTCGCACGCACGCTGGCGGACCTTGAACAAGCCGACGGGATCAGACGCGAACATTTGGCCGAGGCACTGCAATATCGGCCGACAACACTCTAGTCAGCGTCACCCCTTGGTGAGGTCAACCAACGGCGTCTGCCGCACCTCAGTCTCCCGCCCACCCTGAATCTCGCTCACCTGCTTCAAGGCCTTATCCACAGCCGCCTTATCCGCCAACAAGCTGTAGCTGATGCGGAACTGCTTGTGTTCCTTCGGCCCAATTGTCGGTACCAGGCTCAGTGGCCGCTGATAACGGCGGTTGTAGGAAAAACTTGTTCCCGGTTCCAGCCCCGTGACATAGCCCTGGCCTCGGGTATCGGTGTTTTTCCACAGGGAGAACACGGGCAGTGTCTGAGTGTTGAAGCCGACCGAGACACCCAGGCTGCCGGCCTTGTTATGCAGAACGGTCAATGTATCGCCCTTGGCATCGGCATACGGCACCACGTTGTAAACCGTCTCGTCGTAGTCCTTGGTCGGTGCGCGGTAGGTTTGCCAGTCGGGCAGATCGCCCTTGGCCTTGTCGTTGAACGGCGACACCTGTTTCACCGGCGCGGCGAAACGGGCGCCCTGCTCCAGGAACGGGGTGCTGAAGTTACTGTGATACAGCGCCTGGTATTCCTTCGGATAGTCGCCGTTGTTGGTCAGGGTGTCGTTGAGGGCGAACACTACGCTGCCGGGTTCGGTGACCAGTTCGGTCGCAACGGAGAAGTCGACCTTCTTGAACGCCTGCTCTTTCAGTTCGCCGCGCAGGGTGATGGCGTACGGTGGTTTTTCATCGATGTGCAGGGTGACTTTGCTGGCGGGGATGTTGGCGGCGCGGCCATGCAGAGTCAGCAGTTCACCGTTGTCGACGCCCGGGTGGCCGACCCATTCGTAGCCGCAGCGGGTGACCAGCTCATTGAAACCTTCCAGCCAGCCCAGACCACCGCGGCCATTGAGTTCGATGAAGGACGGATTGACCACTTCCTTGACCGGCGAATCCCAGCCCATGCGCACATTGCCGACCGAGGCCTGCAAGACGTTCATGCCGCGAGTCGGCACTACCGAGAGTTTCATCGTGCCGTTATCGATGTCGACGATGCTGACGCCCTCCTGCCGACCGCCGTGCAAGGTGCGCAGGGTGACGCTGAAGGGTTGGTCGGTTTTTATGCCGAGTTGCTGGCTGGTGATCTGCCAGTTTTGCGCGGCTTTGTCGCTGTCGAGCAGGACGTAATCCCAGGCCATGGCGTGGGAGGCGGACAGCGCGCCAAGGACAACGAGGAGTTTGAGCGAGGTCATGGGGGAAGCCTTTCTTGGAGTTGTGCATTTTTTATAGCGCTGATGAAACGATTCAGCAAGCTTAAAAAGCTTACGCCCCAGCCTTCCCAAGCCAATTAAAATTGACCTTATGCAACCTCCGCATGCTTACGTTAGTCTCATAAGGTTTGAACCTCCGGCAGTTTGGCGGTGATATCATGATGATATTAAGGTCGCCCGCTAAATGCAGGAGCAAGTACAGACACATTTGTCTGTCATTTTTGCGCAACGGATCGTATGGAGTTTGAATGCGCGGGGCACTATTACGCAGCGGTAAGAGCGGGTCATTCACTGCACTCGGCGAAACAGGTCAACCGGTCTACCGGGCAGCCCTGCAATTGCGCGAAGCCATTCGCCGCAAGAACCCCGATTTGGTCGATCATCTGGCCATCCCTCAGAGCGATGAACTCGGCAACCAGATCGATTGGTACAGCGCCCTCGACGGCGATGTGATTCCGTGGAGCAGCGCGACCGAAGAAGAACGCGCCCCTGCCCGCCGCCAGCTTGAAGCCCTGAAGACCGCGCTCGAAGAATTGAGCCAGCGTTTCCTGGGTACTGATTCCGGCGAACAGCAGCAAGGCGACAAAGCCGTGTTCGGTAAGTTGCTCAAGCGCGTCATTCATATCCCTGACGAAAACTTCGTGTACCTGGTGCAAGGCAAACCGGTGCTGACCTTTTGGGGTTTCGAGCACGCAGGTACCGACCTCAATCGCGATCCCCTGCACTGCCTCTATCAGGTTGCGCCGCTGCCACCCGTGGTCGAAGCGCCTGTTGTTGCGCCCGCCGTGCCCGTGGTGGCTCGTCCGTGGTGGCGTCGCTGGTGGTGGCTGTTGCTGCTGCCGCTCCTGCTGCTGCTTTTGTGGCTGTTGCTTGGCCTGCGCGGTTGCGTCCCGATTCCATTGGTGGCGGTAGACCTGCTGCCCGAGGGCCTCGTGCCGGTGGAAAAACAGCTGGAAGAGCCGCCAGTGACCGGCAATGTCACGACGCTGAATGGCGTCCCGGTGACAGGCACCGTTGTAGGCTCCAGCACTGCAACCGGCACCGGTACCGGTACCGCCGTGACCGGAACCCATGACGTGGAGGCGCCGGCAGTCGAAGGCAACGAGGCTGACGCAGCACCCGCCGACTTGACCAAAGACCCGGCCAAAGACCCGGCAGCCGAAAACAAAACCACGCCCCCCGAAAACAAAACCGCGCCGCCGGATGTCACATCGCCCGAAGCAGAAAAATCCGCCGCCACAAAACCCGGCCCTCCCCTGAGCATCCCGCCAGACGCCGCCGACGGTGCCGCCAGGTTTCTCGATGGTCAGTACAGCGCAGGCGCCGGGATACAGGACCGCCGGACCGGCAAGCCGCTGCGTCTGGAATACCAGCTCAAGGACGGTAAGGGCCAAGTCACCGTGCACCAGGCCGACGGCTCGAAATGTAGCGGGCCGGTGAGCGCTACTATGAAGGGTGGCAGCCTGGCCATCGACAGCCAGGGCCAGGCCGTTTGCGGCGATGGCAGCACTTACGACATGCCCAAGGTCAACTGCCGCAAAGGGGCGACCACCGTCGCGGACTGCACCGGCGGTTACGGAAAAGAACAATTCCCCATGTCCATGCGGCAAGTGGCCGAATAAAAACGGAATAACCCGACATGTTGCCTGAAGTCACTCAATTCGAAGACACCGTCACGCTGGTCAGCGACACCGGCATCCAGTTCATGGATTTCGCCCTGCGCCTGGATCCCCGCAAGGAGCCGGCGGGCGAGTTCGCACCGATGATCAGCGGGCTGATCTGCCGCTTGGCGTACAACGAAGAGAAAGACTTCTTTTTCTACGAGCCCGAACCGGAAAAGGTCGAAAAAGCCAAACCTGCGTTCAGCGTCGACATGAAAAGCAGCCTCGATTTGCTCGACGGCATCTGGCTGCCGACCCCGTTTTTCCGCTTCATGCCGCCGCATCGCTTCGACGAGGGTCCGACCAACTGGTCGCGCATGCGCCTGGTGAAACTGGCGACTCCCGACATCGACGGTAACACCCACCGCCTGACGATGGCGTTCGACAGCCGTGTGATGCCCAAGCGTGACGGCACTGCATATCTGGCGCCAAACGAAGAAGACATCAGCTCCGGCGTGTCTTTCAAACTGGCGACCAAGGCTAGCGAAACCCGCTGGTTTCTGGCGCAGCCGTGGGTCAACGAGTGGTTGCTGGAAGTGTTCAATGAGGGCAATGCCCACCGTTCGCGCGCAGAGCTGGACATCGACATCCGCGCCAACCATCACCTGGCGCACTACCTCAACTTGCTCAGCCTGTTGAGCAAACCGTCAGCCGCCCAGCAGTCGAAAGCCCGGGCGAAAGTTGAAATCCCCGAGCTGAAAGTGGTCGCCAACGACAGCAATGGCCTGGTCAAACCGATTCCGGTGGACCTGGTGCTGGACGTCGGCAACTCGCGCACTTGCGGCATCCTGATCGAAAACCACGGTCAGGCCGGCTCCGGGCTGAAGCAGAACTACGTGCTGGAACTGCGCGACCTGATCACCCCCGAACACACCTATAACCTGCCGTTTGAAAGCCGCGTGGAGTTCTCCCAGGCGTACTTCGGCAAGGACCACTGCTCGGTCAAGAGCGGTCGTCACGATGCGTTCCAGTGGGCGACGATTGCCCGCGTCGGCAATGAGGCCAGTCGTCTGGCCAGTCGTCGTCGCGGCACCGAAGGCTCCACTGGCCTGTCCAGCCCGAAACGCTATCTGTGGGACGAAAACGCCTATGGCCACGGCTGGCGTTTCAACTGCTCGTACATCAAGACTGATAACGAGCCGTATGCCACCGCCGCGCCGTTCTCGCACCTGATCAACGAAACCGGCGAGGCGCTATACAGCCTCGAAGAAGACGATCGTCTGCCGGTGTTCATGCCGCGTTATTCACGCAGCTCGCTAATGACCTTCATGCTCGCCGAAGTGCTGGCCCAGGCGCTGTCGCAAATCAACAGCCCGGCCCAGCGCTCCCGCCAGGGTCACACCCGCGTGCCGCGCCAGCTCAACAGCATTACCCTGACCGTGCCGCCGGGCATGCCGCAGGCCGAGCGCAGCATCCTCAACGAACGCATGCTGCAAGCCATCGGCCTGGTGTGGAAAAGCCTCGGCTGGCATGCCGGCGAGGAAGATCCACATCAGGAACAGGCCGTCAGCCCGCGCACGCCGATCCCGAGTATCCGTGTGGAATGGGACGAAGCGTCCTGCGGCCAGTTGGTGTACCTGTACACCGAGGTCAACGAGAACTTCGCCGGTCACCCGGAAGAGTTTTTTGACACCATCGCCCGGCCGGACAAAGCCGACCGCCAACGCATCACCCTCGCGACCATCGACATTGGCGGTGGCACCACCGACCTGGTGATCACCGACTATCGCCTCGACCGCGCGGGCAATACCGGCAGCGGCAGCAACGTGCACATCGTGCCCGAACAGCGTTTTCGCGATGGTTTCAAGGTGGCCGGCGACGACATCCTG
The DNA here is from genome assembly GCF_047304225.1 of Pseudomonas sp. Pseusp3. Classification (NCBI taxonomy): domain Bacteria; kingdom Pseudomonadati; phylum Pseudomonadota; class Gammaproteobacteria; order Pseudomonadales; family Pseudomonadaceae; genus Pseudomonas; species Pseudomonas sp. Pseusp3. The sequence goes on from NZ_JBGLYV010000080.1 coordinate 6,297, forward strand.
CTGGACGTGATTCAGGACTTCATCCTGCCGAGTTTCGAAAAAGCCTTGCAGAACGCCGGCGTGAAAGCCCCGAACTCACTGATGTCACGGCTGTGTGGCGATGAATCGGTCAGTGCCCAGGACATGATCCTGCGTCAGCAATTGAACCTCCAGGTGTTCGCCCCGCTGGGCCTGGCGCTACTCAAGGCGTACGAGCATTACGATCCGCAGGTTCCGCAAGAAGTCATCCCGCAAAGCTACCGCCAACTGCTCGGTGACAACGCAATCAGCCAGACCGTGCTCGACTACGTCAATGTCGCCGTGCGTCGCGATGTCGGCGCTCAGAGCGGTTTCGACCTGTATGCCGCGCCGATCAGCTTCGACCTGCAAAAGCTGCATGCCGCGTTCCTCAACGACCAGATCAACATCACCAAGATCCTTGGTGCGCTGTGTGAAGTGGTCGCGCATTACCCGTGTGATGTCTTGCTGCTGACCGGCCGCCCTTCGCGCCTTCCCGGCATCCAGGCGTTCATTCGCAAGGTGTTGCCACTGCCACCGGGGCGTATTCTGGCGCTGCAAAACTACCGCACCGGCGGCTGGTATCCGTTTCACAGGAACGGCCGGATCGACGACCCGAAAAGCACCGCCTCGGTCGGCGCCATGCTCTGCCTGTTGTGCGCCAACCACAGCGTGCCGAATTTCTACTTCCGGGCATCGGCGCTCAAGCCGTATTCGACGGTCAAGCACATCGGCGTCATCGACCTGAACAACGTGATCAAGGATGCCGACGTGCTGTACCGCGACATCCAGTCCGAAGACTACAAAATCAAGCTGCCGGAAATTGGCGTTGGCGACGCCGCGGACACGCCACAGCTGGAAATGCGCGGCGATCTGCGCCTCGGTTTCCGCCAGTTGGCCGCTGACCGCTGGGCCGCTTCGCCGTTGTATACCTTGCGGTTCACCAAGGCGGGTCGGGAGAAGTTTTCCCGGGCAATCGGTGAAGACGGCAGCGCGCCGCTGCTCAAGGTGCGGTTCGAGGTCAAACCGGCGGACAAATACACGCGCAAGCAAGATCTGGTCAGCGACCGCCTCTCGGTTCGCGATATCGAATCCAACAGTAACAACGTCAACTTCAACCCGCGCAGCGACCTCGAGCTGGAACTCAACACCATGCTCGACGCCGGCCTGAGCGAGACCAAGTACTGGCTCGACAGTGGAAGTGTGAAACGCAAATGAATGACCTGACCCCCGATCAAACTCAGCTCTCTGCCAATTGGGCCGCTGTTTATGAAGGCGCCGGTCAGGCGCTGGACTGGATTGGCCAGACGCGTGGCAATGCGCCGCGCCTGGACAGCGAAGCCGACAACCTGAACATCCGCCTGCACCGCGCCCGCAACCTGGCCCAAAGCCTCGGTCGCGTGGCCTGCACGCCGATGACCATTGGCTTTTTCGGCTTGTCCCAGGCCGGCAAGTCCTACCTGATTTCGGCCCTCGCCGCCGGTCAGAACGGCAAGCTGGAAACCGAGTTCGGCAGCCATCGCCTGGACTTCATCAAGCACATCAACCCGGTGGGTGGCGGCAAGGAAGCCACCGGCCTGGTAACTCGCTTCAGCCGTCGGGCGACGGTAAGTCAGGACAATGACTTCCCGGTAGAACTCACGCTGTTCAAGGAAATCGAACTGGCGAAGATTCTCGCCAACGCCTGGTTCAAGGATTTCGACCTTGAGCGGATTTCCTACGAGATCGATGAAGAACGCATCCAGCGCGTGCTCAAACCGTTCGAAGGCCGCGAAACCGGCCCGCTGCAAACGGGCGTCAACGCCGACGATCTGGTGTCGCTGTGGGATTACCTGCGCGACAACTTCCGCAACTCGGTGAAGAAGCTTGAGCACCTGTACTGGCCCAAAGCATTGCAACTGGCGCCACGCCTGAATTTCCAGGAACGGGCCGAGCTGTTTTCGATCCTCTGGGGTGAGCAAAGCGAGTTGACGCGCGTGTACCAGCAACTGGCCGGCGCGCTGCACAAGCTGGGTCTGCCCGAGACCGTGTTCGCACCGTTGAAGGCCTTGGTGAGTTTCGACAACGACACCTACAGCCAGCGCGACAGCATCATGAACGTCGACATCCTCGAACGCTTCGGCAGCCCGCTGGACTTGCCGATCGATGTTCGACCGCTGGTTGGCGATCGCCTGCAAAACAGTCAGGCGATCGCGGTCGCGCAACTGGCGGCACTGACTGCCGAAATGACCTTCCGCCTGATCGAAGCGCCAGTGGATGACATCGTCAATCAGGTCGACCTGCTGGATTTCCCCGGTTATCGCGGGCGCCAGAAACTGCACGAGATCGCCGATTCCAACGACCCGCAATCGACCGCCAAGGACAACTCCGTTTCCCAGCTGATCCTGCGCGGCAAGGTCGCCTACCTGTTCGAACGCTACACCGACAACCAGGAAATGAACGCACTGGTGGTCTGCACCAGTTCGACCAAGCAGAGCGACGTCAACGACGTGGGCCCGGTGCTGACCCGCTGGATCGAAAAAACCCAGGGCGCCGACTCGGCCGCTCGCAGCAAGCGCGATACCGGCCTGATCTGGGCGCTGACCATGCTCGACCTGCGCATCACCAACTCCCTGAGCCTGACGCCTGATCAGTACGACGAGAGCTGGAACGGCATGGTCAAGCTGACCATGCTGGAGCGCTTCGGCAGCCTGAGCTGGATGAACGACTGGGCTGGCACACCGTTCCAGAACACCTACCTGGTGCGCAAACCGCGTATGGACGCGGCATTCATCGGGCAAGACGCGACCGGTGCGGAAACCGGCCTCAATGCCATCTATCAGGAACGTGTCAGTGCGCTGGGCACCAGCTTCGCCAGCAACGCTCTGGTGTGCAAACACATCAAGAACCCGGTCAACGCCTGGACAGAAATGCTGCGCAACGATGACGGTGGCATCAGCCACTTCAGCGGCAGTTTCAAAGGCGTGGCCAATATCGAATTCAAATTGCAGCGTATCCGCGAGCAATTGAGCGAATGCCTCGAAGGCCTGACCACTCACGGCCTGAGCACCTGGTACCACGCTGACGACGACGGCGCCGCAGCCGCCAAGAAAGCCAAGGCGCAAATGATTCTGACGGGCCTGGGCCGTCGCCCGGCGGTGCTTGGCGAATTGATCGATCAACTCGACATGCCGAGCGAAGAGGTGCGCGACCTGTACCTCAGCGGCGTGTACGAAACCGATGACGAGCCGGCCGTGAACGACGAACCGGCCACCCCGACACCGAGCCAGAGCTTGTACGGCAACGACGCCGGTTTCGATTTCGACTTCAGTGACGACCTGAGCCAAGACGTGCCGGTCAGCAGCAAAACCGCCACCCCGGCGCCGGAACTGCAAAGCAACGAGCACCGTTTTGCCAAAGCGGCCTTCAAGGCCTGGATCGCGCACCTGCGTGAACTGACCACCCGGCAAAGCCTGCTCAACCTGCTGGGGCTGGAAAAGGCCTTGCTGGAAGCGGTGGTCGATGAACTGATCACCGCCGGCTATCGCCAGGACTTGCCGGGGCAACTGAGCCGCGCCGTCCTCAAGCGTGCACAAAGTGGCGCGCGGCGCGATCAACTGGTCGAACGCCAGGTACTGGAAGTGCAGCGCGTGCTGCGCGATTTCGTGTCCTGGTTCGGCTACCTCCAGAAGCCGGTGAGCGAGCGTCCGAACAGCCGCGCCGGTGCCAAGGCGCCTTTGTTTTCGTTCTACACCGACATTGGCCCCGGACAAGTGCCCGTACTGCCGGCGCAACCGTCCAATCAGGCGCAACGGTATCTAGGCGACTGGCTTTCGGGCCTGGCCTACATCACGCAGGACAATGCCGGCCATGGTGCCGGACGTGAAATAACCCCTGAACAGAACGAACGGCTGGGCCAAGTGCTCACAGCCTTCGCAGCGAGATAAGCAATGCCAATTCGTGTCGACCTGCTCGCGTTAGAGCCCAATGTGCCTGGCCAGGCCCGCCTCACCGTGAAGAAATGGCAGGGTGGCGAGGAACAGCTGGAGTTTTCCATTCAGCGCAACCAGGACGGTTTTTACCTTCAGGACCACAAGGTCTGGAGCAACAATCCATTCTGGTTCAAGGTCTCGCGTTTCAACCTCACGGCCAACGGCGAAGCTTTGGAAACGCAGGTCGGCCCGCGCGTGGTCGACCCGCTGCTGGAAGGCGGCGCCAACTCGCAATTCCAGATCGAACTGCGCGAACAGAGCCAAGGCCACGCCGACAAAGGCGTGGTTCGGCCAGGCGTCGGCTTGCTGCCGTCCACGGCCGGCGGCCAGACACGCTCGACTTACGGCGGTGCCGAACTGACGGCGCCGAGCGCACCGGCACCGGAGAGCCCTGAGATCCCGGAGCTGCCTGAACTGACCCTGTCCACCGCCGAGCCAGAAGTGGAGTTGGAGTCAGTGCTCACCGAGCCCGCCTACGCGCCGCCTCCCGCACCGGTGAAGAAAAGCAACAAAGGCCTGATCGGCCTGTTGATTGTGGTGTTGCTGCTGGCGGCGGGCGCAGGGTTCTGGTTCTACAAACGTCCCCCGGCCCCTGCGGTTGCAGCCACTGCCGCCGTACCCGCCAGCGCCGACGCTCAAGCCTGCACCCTCGACAGCATGAACAGCCTGCCCGAGTTGACCTTCGTCCAGACCTGCATCAAGGCGGCACCCGACAGTGCCAGGTTGCTGGAGATCATCAACCAGGCCAAGGCCGGCAAGCACTGCGGCGTCGCCCAGCGCTTGTACGCCAACCGTGCCCAGGCCGGTGACGCGCTGATCGCCAACGCCTATGCCCGCGAATACGACCCTAAATACCTGAAGGCCAGTGAGTGTTTCCCGGCCGCGGACAACGCCACCGCCGCCTACTGGTATGAAACCATCCTCACCCAGGACCCGAACAACGCCGAAGCCAAGCAGCGCTTCGAGGAGTTGCAGAAGTGATGCGTTCGCCCCTGAGTCGATTCCTGCTGAGCGGTGCCGCATTACTGGCGCTGTGCATCAGCCCGCTGTCCCAGGCCGATGACAAACCGCTGATCCAGGCCGGTAAAAAGACCCTGTTCCAACGCGTGCTGACCACGCCGGGCTGCAAAGTCAGCCCGACGGCGGGCGGTGCGGCAGGCGACGCACAACCGGTCTTCAGCCGCTTTTATGTGTACGAGCGCGCCCAAGCGAACAACGCCGAGTGGCTGAAAGTCGGCCCCGACAGCTACGGCAAAACCATTGGCTGGCTGCCTGCCAGCTGCACCACCGACTGGAAGATGCAGCTGACGCTGGCCTTCACCAATCCGGCCAACCGCGACCGGCTGCTGTTCTTCAAGGACCGCGCCACCGTCGAAGGCATTCTTGATGCACCGGACCCGGTCAGCAAAGTCGCGCCGCTGCGGGCCACGCTGAAAAAGGGCCAGCAAGCACCGGGCGTACTGGCTGAAGAACCTGAATACTTCGTCGACCTGCAAAAGCAGTTCTACCTGCTGCCGGTGCTCAGTGGCGAAGAAGTCATGACCGAAAGCGGTTTCCGCACGCGCCTGCTCAACGTCGCCTCCGTCAGCAAGCCGGATGACAAGAACGCCAAGGGCGGTGCTGCAAACAGCGCTGCCGGCAGCAAGGAAGCCGAAGAGAAAAAGGCCAACCAGCTGAAGGAATTCAGCGCGGCCGTGGTATTTGTCATCGACTCGACGATCTCGATGGACCCCTACATCGACCGCACCCGCGAAGCGATCCGCAAGGTTTACCAGAAGATCGAAGCGCAGAATCTCGGCAAACAGGTCAAGTTCGGCCTGGTGGCTTTCCGCTCAAACACCCAGGCGGTGCCGGGGCTGGAATACACCACCAAGATGTACGCCGACCCGACGCAGGTGAAAGACAGCGCCGACTTTTTCGCCAGGATCAAAGACCTCAAGCAGGCCACCGTGTCGAGCAGCAGCTTCGATGAAGACTCGTTTGCCGGCGTCATGGAGAGCATCGACAAAGTCGACTGGAGCCAGTTCGGCGCACGCTATGTGGTGCTGATCACCGATGCGGGCGCCATCGAAGGCGAAGACAAGCTGTCGAAGACCGGCTTGAGCGCTACACAGGTGCGTATCGAAGCCGCCAACCCGGGCGTGGCGATTTACACCCTGCACCTGAAAACCCCGGCCGGAGCCAAGGACCACGCCAAGGCCGAGGCGCAGTACCAGAACCTGTCGACCTACCCGGGCACCAACACCTCGCTGTATTACCCGGTGAACGCTGGCGATGTGCAGGAATTCGGGCGCAAGGTCGACGCACTGGCCGGGGCGATCACTACACAAGTCAAAGCCGCCTACATGGGCGAAGACGCCATCGGCAGTGCGGCGAACGCCAAGCAGGACCCGGCCGAGAAAAAAATGCTCGAAGACGCAGCGCTGATCGGCCACGCCATGCAACTCGCCTATCTCGGCGAGAAGACCAACAGCAAAGCCCCGCCAGTGTTCAAGGCATGGATCACCGACCGCGACCTGATCAAGCAGAACATCCCGACCACCGACGTGCGGGTGCTGTTGACCAAGTCACAGCTCAGCGACTTGAGCGACGTGATGAAGCAGATTCTCGATGCCGCCAACGAAGGCCTGATTTCGCCGACGGAAATGTTCGATCGCCTGCGTTCGGTGGCGGCGACCATGGGCGCCGATCCCAATCAGCTCAAACAGAACAGCAACGCCAAACTGGCGGACATGGGCGTCCTCGGTGAATACCTCGAAGACCTGCCTTATCAGAGTGAAGTGCTGAACCTGGATGAAGAGACCTGGAAGAGCTGGGATGGTCTGGCACAAGAGAAATTCATCCGCACGCTGAACACCAAACTGCGGCATTACCAGCGTTACAACGCCGATGTCGACCGTTGGGTAGCTTTAGCCAAAGACAGCGATGCGCGGGACAACGTCTACCCCGTGCCTCTGGAAATGATGCCTTAACGAGACGCCCATGCTCGATATCAAGAACCTGCTGGTGCGCCGTGGTGAAGGCGCACAGGCCCATCACGTGCGACTGCCGCACTTGCGGATCGGTGCCGGGGAAATCCTCGCCATCACCGGCGAGAGCGGCAGTGGCAAAAGCACGTTGCTCGAAGCCATCGGCCTGTTGCTCGCGCCGGTGGAACTCGAGCGCTTCCGGCTGGGCCCGACGCACGCTCAGGATATCGCCCAACTGCTGGCCACTGACGACCAGCCTGCTCTTGCAGCGGTGCGTTCACGGCATTTGGGATTCATTTTGCAGAGCGGCGGTTTGCTGCCGTTCCTGAGCGTGCGGGACAACATCAGCCTGCCGCGCCGTTTGCTCGGGATGCCCGCAAAAAGCGATCACATCGACCACGCCGTTGACGTGTTGCGCCTGCAAGGGTTGCTGGATAAACAACCTCAGGCCTTGTCGATCGGCGAACGCCAGCGCGTTGCCTGCGTTCGGGCAATTGCCCATGAACCGCTGCTGCTGTTGGCCGACGAGCCGACCGCCGCGCTCGACCCTCACAGCGCCCGGCGTTTGTTCGAGTTGCTCCTGAGCCTGGTGTCGGGCATGGGCCTGAGTGCACTCGTTGTATCCCATGACTGGACCTTGCTGAAAAATTTCGGCTTGCCGCGACTCGGCGCTATCAGCCATCAGGGAGAGACTCTGTTTGAACCGATGGACTGATCGCTTGCACCTGCTGGGCTCACTGGCACTGCAAGACCTCTGGCACGACCGCAAGGTCTCGCTGTGCATCGCCGCCTCCCTGGTGGCGGTGATCGCGCCGTTGTTGTTGCTGTTCGGGCTCAAACACGGGGTGGTCAGCCAACTGCAGGACGAACTGCTACGCGACCCGCGCAACCTTGAAGTGAAGATGCTCAGCAACGGCAACTACGACACGGCCTGGATCGAGCGTTTGCGCCTGCGCCCCGAGACCGGTTTTGCCCTCGGCCAGACTCGCTCGCTCAATACCCAGGCTGACCTGCTGATCGGCATGCAACGGTTTGTCGAAGGTGCGGAAATCATCGCCACCGAGCCGGGCGACCCACAACTGAACCTGGCGTCACTCAACCCCGTCGGCAATCAAGTGATCCTCAGCGCCAGCGCAGCGCAACGCTTGCAGGCCAAGGCCGGCGACAGCGTGCAACTGCGGGCCTTGCGCCGCCTGGAAGGTGTCAATGAACGCGGCGAGATGGCGCTGACGGTACTGGCCGTGCTCGACGGCGCCCGCTTCGGTCGCGCTGCCGGGTTTGTCGCCCCGCCGCTGCTGCTGGATCTGGAGCGCTTTCGCGACGGTTATCAGGTCAGTGAGTTCGGCGTTACCACCGGCAAGCCTCAGGGTAATCTACAACCGCTGTATGCCCGCGCCCGCGTGTATGCGCGCGACATCGATCAGGTCGCGCCGCTGGAACACTGGCTCAACGAACAACACATCGAAACGTCGAGCCGACTGGCCGACATCGACAACGTCAAGGCCATCAACCATGTGCTGGGGCTGATCTTCGGTGTGATCGCCATGGCGGCGCTGATCGGCTGCGTAGCGTCGATGGTCGGCGCGTTCCTGGCCAACATCGATCGTAAACGCAAAAGCCTGGCGGTCCTGCGCCTGCTGGGTTTCAAACGCAGGGCTGTCGGCGGTTTCGTAGTCCTGCAAGCGCTGGTGCTGAGTCTGGCCGGCTACGTGGGCGGGCTGGGGTTTTATGCCGTGGGCAGTCATTTGTTCGACTACCTGCTCGGCAGCAGCCAGACCACCGGTACCTTCGTTTGCCACATCACTGTCTGGCACGGCGTTGCCGCCCTGCTCCTGACCTTCCTGGTCGCTGCATTGGTGGCTATGATCGGCGCCCTGCGAGCCATCAACATCCAACCTGCGGAGAGTCTGCGTGAGCTATAAACGTTTTGGCTTGCTGTTACCCCTGAGCCTCGGCTACTTGCTCGATGCCTCGGCGGCGGGCTGGGAAGAGAAGTATTACAACCCAATGCCCGAGGCTGGCGACGTCGTGCTGCCGATGCCCTGCGAAGGCTCGATGGTGTTTCGCAAGGTGTTCATTCCGGTCGCAGGTCCCTTGGATGACTACCCGATCAGCATCGGTCAGGACGGCGCGGAATACGGCTATGTCGAGCAGACCCGCCCGACCTTTATCGCCGGCAGTTTTACCGGGGCCAAGAACGACAAGTCCCGCTACTACCTGATGGCCAAGTACGAGATGAGTCAACTGCAATACGCCGCGCTGACCGAAGCAACCTGCCCCGCCGCCGCCACCAAGATGCGCTTGCCGCAAACGGCAGTGAGCTGGGTGCAAGCCATTGAGGCCGCCGACAAATACAACCTGTGGCTGCGCAAAAACGCCGCCGGCAAGCTGCCCAAGGAAGACGGCGCCCAGGGTTTCCTGCGCCTGCCAACCGAAGTCGAATGGGAGTTCGCCGCCCGCGGCGGGCTGGAAGTCGGTGCCGCTGAATTCCGCGACACGCACTACCCGATGCCAGAAGGCATCAACGCCTACGAGTGGTTCGCCGGGGCGCAATCGTCCAACGGCAAAGTGCAATTGACCGGTCTGCAAAAGCCCAACCCGCTGGGCCTGCATGACATGCTCGGTAACGTCGACGAAATGATGTTCGAGCCGTTTCGCCTGAACAAACTCGACCGCCAACACGGTCAGGCCGGTGGCTACGTCGTCCGTGGCGGAAACTACCTGACCGCGCAGGCCGACCTGCGTACTGCATTGCGTAAGGAAGAGCCGTATTACAATGCCGAAGGCCAGGTGAAAAACAAGACCACCGGCCTGCGACTGGTGCTGGTCTCCCCGACCCTCACCTCTCGCGAACGGGTCGCCAGCATCGAAAGCAGCTGGAAGAAACTCGGCACCGGCAGCAAGGAAACCGAATCCGCCGACAAAGGCACCGTACAATCGCTGAACAGCCTCGCCTCGGGCGTCGAAGACAAAGCGCTCAAGGAAAAGCTCCAGGCCCTGGAGAACCAGCTGCGCGCCAGCAATCAGCAGCAGGAAGAAACCCGCGATCAGGCGATCCGCGCCAGCCTCAACCTGGGTGCGTTCCTGTGCACCAAGATGCTCGACGACGGCCAGTACGTGGACTTCCTGCAAAAGAACTACAAGCTCAATTGCGAAGGCGCGGACAAAGACGCCAGTTGCGACATGCGTAAAGGCAAGCTCGAGGAGCAAAAGGATCGCCTGCACAAACTCAGCCGTTACTACGCCAGCAGCCTGGTGGAATCGGCTACCTTGTACGGCCAGCCACTGCTTGAAACGCAAGTCCCGGTGATGGAAGAAATCATCACCCGCAACAAACAGCTGCAAGACCTCAAACCTTACTTGCGCACCCACTGGGCCAATCAGAAGGCGTTCCTGCAAAAGCAGAAAATCGACACTGAAGCCTGGCTGACCAGCTGCAAAACCGTCACTCAATAACAATGCGTCAACACCGTTACGTAGGAGTTTCACCATGTCGCGCAGCCTTTGGACTCGCTTCAAGCTACAGATCGCTTTCGTAGTCGCCGGCAGCCTGCTAATGACCGGTTGCGCCAACACCGGCAGCTCCATGCTGGACGACGGCGAAGGCGGCGGTGCCGACCCGCGCCTGACCCAGGGCAATGACGCAGAGTTCTTCAGCAAGTCCGGATACCAGGCCTGCGCCGTCGGCGCCGGTGTCGGCATCCTCGCTTGCGCGCTGTCCAACAGCAACAACAAAACCGTGTGCGTCATCGCCGCCGGTATTACCGCGTGTGGCGTGGCCATGGGCGCGAACTATTACCTGGATCAACGTCGCGCCGAATACGCCGACACCTCCACCCGCCTGGCGAAGATGAACAGCGACGTCCAGCAAGACACGCAGAACGTGATCGCCCGGACTGCGACCGCTCAGCAAGTGATCAATGATGACCATGCGCAAATTGCCCAGATCAAAAAGGACATTGCCAACAAGAAAGTCGACAAGAGCAGGGCCCAGGCGCAAATCGCCGGGATCGATTCGGACATCGCGCGCCTGCGTAAAGACCTGGCCAACATGCGTACCAAAGTCACCGAGTACAGCAAAGTGGCAGACGCCGAGCGTTCACAAGGCTCCAGCGCCGAGATCAGGCAAGTGGAGATGAACATTCAAAGAATGAACCAGAAAGTCGTCAGCCTGCAGAAGGAAGTCGACGCTCTGTACAGCCAACGCTCCGCAATCACCCTGGGTTAAGCCTATGACGCCAAGACAACTGATGCTCATCACTGCCGTCCTGGCCCTGAGCGGTTGCGCGAGCCAGCCCGGCGAATGCGATGCGACCAATCGCGACAGCAGCATGCTGACCAAGATGAACTGCGACTACTCCGGTGGTTACAGCGATCAGGTCAAGCAGAAGGAACTGGCACTGAACGAGTCCCGGCAACAAAACGCAATGTTCCGCCAGGTGTACGAGAACATTCAGGCCCAGCAGCTCAGCACCAAGACCGATCTGGCCAGCCAGCAGAAAGCCCAGGCGGCGTTGAATCAGTCGCTGGCGCAACTGCTGACCTCGCTCAAGGCCCGGCGTGGCAATGAAGCCCAGGTGCAGAAGCAGATTGCCGACCTCGAGAAGCAGCTCAAGGCTTCGCAAGCGGCGCCAACGACCAAATCAACGCCCGCGACGCTGGCGGCCAAGCAGCAAGAGCTGAAAACGTTGCAGAAGAAGGTCAACCAGCTGCAATTCAGCCTCGGCTACGAAGAGTAACTTTTCACCCTGCAAGCATCCCGATGGATGCCTGCACTTTTTCAGGAATCGTCGTCATGCAGCGGGTCATCAGGGATGCGCAAGCCACATCGGAGGGGATGAGTGCGCTGCAAGCCAAAGTCGCCCTCATCCAGAAACACTTTCCGCCGACCGTCGCCAGCCTGTTTGCCATCCCGCGGATGGGCAGCGGCGACGTACTGGAATGGTGGACCGAACTGGGCGGCCAACCCACGCCCTATGCCGATCTCAACGAGGACGCGCAACGACGTTTGCTGCAAACCTATGAGGTGCGTCAGACGTCCCTCGGACAGCTGGCGGATGAACTGCAAAAACGCGGTCAACCGACGGAAGCGGATGACCTGCGCAGCCTGCTCGGCACGCCTGAGCTGGACAAACTCTACAGCCTCAACGGTGAGCCTTTGGTGGTGCGCTGGAACCAGCGTCCGCCCAAACCGATCATGCCGCCGGTCGTGCCCGTCCTACCGCCGTCGCGTCGTGGCTGGTGGATCGCGGCGGCCTTGCTCGCGCTGCTGTTGCTGCTTCTGGCGCTCTGGCTCTGGTGGTTCCTGCACCGTGAGCCGGTTGTCGTGGTTCCGCCTGTAGCGCCTGTGGCACCGGTAGTGACGCCGGTTGAGAAACCGGTTGAGCCTGTCCCCGCGCCTGTCGTGGAGCCGGAACCGAAACCTGTTCCGGCTCCAGAGCCCACGCCAGAACCGGTACCGGAGCCCAAGCCGGTCCCGCCACCAAAACCGGCACCGGCACCTGAACCCAAGCCGACTCCGCCACCCAAACCGGTTCCACCACCAAAACCGGTAGTGGCTGCCCCGCCACCAGCCCCGACGCTGGACAACTTCGCATGTCGCAAAACAGCGCCGAAGTCAGAGGTTCCGCAGTTCGTGGTGGTGCTCGACACTTCGGGCTCCATGGATTTGAACATCAAGTCAGTGAAAGCCGACGAGGACTGGTTCTACGGTCCTGACATCAACAAGCTCCTGGACCCGAACCGCACCATGCGGCTTACCGCCAAACCCAGCCGCATGGACATCGCCAAGGACTCGCTGGCCGGCATGATCAACGGGCTGGACCCGAAGATCGACACACGCCTGATCACCTTCGCCGGCTGCGAAAGAACACCGGACCAGGGTCTGTTCAAGTTCGGCGACCGCCCGCGGCTGATCAACGGGATTCGAGGCCTGGTTCCCGATGACGGCACACCGCTGGCCGACAGCCTGGCCCACGCGGCGAGCACGGTCGACGGGCGCAATAACGATGCGGTTATCGTGATGTTCGTCGACGGTGAAGACGGTTGCGGGCAGGACGTTTGCGCGGTATCCCGTCAAATCGCCAGGGAACAACCGCGCCTGCGGGTCAACGTGGTGAAAATCGGTGCTGGCGGCCCGTCACGCTGTATTGCTGAAAACACCGGAGGTCGGGTTTACAACAGCACCAATGCGGCTGAGTTGGGTAACCTGTTGAAACAGGCGAGCAAGGAAGTATCCAGCAATGCCAAGTGCGACTAGCTTGGGGACTGATCCGGCTTGCCCGCGATGATTCAGCTCAAGTGCTCGACCGCCGGTAACTCCATGGCCCGAACCTCGCCCAAGAGAAAAACGCTGAGGCGGCGCAAACGCTCACCTCCGGGGCGGGTTTTCGGCCAGACCAGGTAATAATTCTCACCGCTGGCGACCGCCGTCGGCCACGGCAAACTCAGACGTCCCTGCGCAACATCCTCAGCCACCATCAACAAATCGCCCATGGACACGCCATAGCCTCGGGCGGCGGCGATCATTCCCAGCTCCAGCGTGTCGAACACCTGGCCGCCCTTGAGTGAGACTTGATCGGTCAGGCCCATGCGCTCCAGCCAACTGCGCCAGTCGCGACGGTCGGGCGTTGGGTGTAGCAGTTCGGTGCTGGCCAGGCGTGCGACGTCCCAAGGCTGATCGTTCAGAAGATTCGGCGCGCCCACCGGAATCAGTTCCTCTGGAAATAACAAAGTAGCCTCCCAGTCCGGCGGGAAATGCCCGTTGCTGAGGATCACGGCGCAATCGAACGGTTCCTGATTGAAGTCCACCGAGTCGATGTCCATCCAGGCGCTGGTCAGCTGCACTTCATTGCCCGGTTGAAGGTGCCGAAAACGGCTGAGCCGCGCCAGCAACCAGCGCATGGTCAAGGTCGACGGGGCTTTCATGCGCAGGATGTCGTCTTCGGCGCGCAAGGTATTGCAGGCGCGCTCCAGGGCGGTGAAACCGTCACGAATGCCCGGCAGGATCAACCGCGCCGACTCAGTGAGTTGCAAGTTGCGCCCGCTGCGGTGAAACAACCGACAGGCAAAATGCTCTTCGAGCGTGCGAATGTGCCGGCTGACCGCACTTTGGGTAATCGACAGTTCTTCGGCGGCGCGGGTGAACGAGCTGTGCCGCGCCGCCGCTTCAAATGCGCGCAAGGCATATAAGGGAGGAAGACGACGAGACATGAGGAAAGCTCCTATAGCGTAATCCGGCTACCGTACCAGAAACTCCCAAGCATGAGTCTGACTCATGCTACCCATCCTTTTTATCCCTTTGTGCAAACCTCGCAGAGCGCCGAGAATCAACCCTTTCCTGTTTCCTTTGATAATCGAGCGTGATGACCATGCAGCATCCAGCACGTACTGAACTCCGGGCCATCCTGCGGCTGGCGGGGCCGCTGATTGCCTCGCAGTTGGCACACATGCTGATGGTCCTCACCGACACCCTGATGATGGCGCGTCTGAGTCCCGAGGCGCTGGCCGGTGGCGGGCTCGGCGCGGCGACCTATTCGTTCGTGTCGATTTTCTGCATCGGCGTGATCGCGGCAGTCGGCACACTGGTGGCGATCCGTCAGGGTGCCGGCGATATTGTCGGGGCCACCCGGCTGACGCAGGCAGGGTTGTGGCTGGCATGGCTGATGGCGTTGGTCGCCGGGCTGCTGCTGTGGAACCTCAAACCGGTGCTGCTGCTGTTCGGCCAGACCGAAAGCAACGTGCAGATGGCCGGGCAGTTCTTGATCTTCCTGCCGTTCGCCCTGCCCGGCTACCTGAGCTTCATGGCCCTGCGCGGGTTCACCAGCGCCATCGGCCGTGCGACGCCAGTGATGGTCATCAGCCTGGGCGGAACCGTGGCCAACTTCCTGCTCAACTATGCACTGATTACCGGGATGTTCGGCCTGCCGAAACCGGGACTGATGGGCATCGGGCTGGTCACGGCGATTGTCGCCAACCTCATGGCGCTTGCGCTGGCGTGGCACATTCGCCGGCATCCGGCATATAAGGCGTATCCGTTGCGCCAGGGTCTGTCACGGCTGAACCGGCAGTACCTGAAGGAACTGTGGCGTCTGGGCCTGCCGATTGGTGGCACCTACGCGGTGGAGGTCGGGCTGTTTGCCTTCGCCGCGCTGTGCATGGGCACCATGGGCAGCACGCAGCTGGGTGCACACCAGATTGCCCTGCAAATCGTTTCGGTGGCGTTCATGGTCCCGGCGGGTATTTCTTATGCCATCACCATGCGCATCGGCCAGCACTACGGCGCCGGACAACTGCTGGATGCGCGGCTGGCCGGGCGGGTTGGCATTGCCTTCGGGGCGGCGGCGATGCTGTGTTTCGCCATGGTCTTCTGGCTGTTGCCAAACCAGTTGGTCGGCCTGTTCCTCGACCACAACGACCCGGCGTTTGCCGATGTCATCAACCTCGCCGTGAGCCTGCTGGCGGTGGCGGCCTGGTTCGAGTTGTTCGACGGCGTGCAAACCATTGCCATGGGTTGCATTCGCGGGCTCAAGGATGCCAAGACCACGTTCCTCGTCGGCCTGGGATGCTATTGGTTGATTGGCGCTCCGGCCGCGTGGTGGATGGCGTTCCACTTGCATTGGGGGCCAACGGGCGTCTGGTGGGGCCTGGCGCTGGGCCTGGCGTGTGCGGCGGTGAGCCTGACACTGGGGTTTGAGTGGAAGATGAAGCGGATGATCAAGCGCGAGCCGGGGTCAGAGCAGCGCTTCGAAGTCGCTCAGCCTGACTGAGCCCCCTGTAGGAGCTCGCTCGCGATGGTCGTCAACGATAACGCTGGTTGGCAGGTGCCCCGCGGCGTTCTCAGGTTTATCGCGAATAAGCTCGCTCCTACAGGGTTGCGTGGCAACCTCAGCTCACGATGTCCAGCACCGGCTGCTGACTGGAGCCAAACGTCAAATAGTCCACCAGCTCGGCCAGCGGCAAAGGCTTGCTGATCAGATACCCCTGCACCTGATCACAGGCAAACCCGCGCAACAGCTCCAGTTGCTCCAGCGACTCCACACCTTCGGCGACCACTTCAAGGTTGAGGTTGTGCGCCAGATTGATCATCGCGTGGACCAGTTTGCGGTTTTCCTCCCGCTGCTCCATGCCACCGACAAAGCTCTTGTCGATCTTCAGCAAGGTGATCGGCAGGCTGTTGAGGTGCACGAAGGATGAAAACCCGGTACCGAAGTCGTCGAGGGAGAAGCGCACACCGAGACGCCCGAGGGCGTCCATGGTCTGCTTGACCAGATCGCTGCGGCGCATCACGGCGGTTTCGGTCAGTTCGAACTCCAGCCACTGCGCCTCGACGCCGCGCTCGGCAATCAGGCGACTCAGGGTCGACAGCAACTGACTGTCCTGGAACTGCCGGAACGACAGGTTGATCGCCATGTGCAACGGCGGCAAACCCAGCTCAAGCAGCGCCTGCATGTCGCGCAAGGCCCGGGAAATCACCCAGTACCCCAGCGGCACGATCAGACCGCTTTGCTCAGCCAGTGGCACGAACTCGCTCGGCGGCAACAAGCCGCGTTCGGCATGACGCCAGCGCACCAGGGCTTCGAGGCCGACGATTTGCCCGTCCTCAAGGTTCAGCCGTGGCTGGTAATGCAATTCCAGCTCATCGCGGCGCAGCGCCCGGCGCAGCTCGGTTTCGAGGTCGGCGATGCTGCGGGCATTGCGGTTGATGCGTTCGTTGAAAATGTGAAAGGTGCAGCCCTGGGTGCTTTTGGCCTGCTGCATGGCGATATGTGCATGCCACATCAGCGGGTCCGCACCGGCCTGGGCACGAGCGTGGGCGATACCCAGACTGGAACCGATCAACAGGCTTTCACCGTCGATCCAATAAGGTTCGGCCAGCGCTTCGCTGATGCGCTCGGCCATCCACTCGGCACGCTGGGGAGCGCGACGGGTGTCGATCAGCAGGGCGAATTCATCGCTGCCCAGGCGTGCCAGTTGATCGCCAGCCTCGAGCTGGCTCTTGAGCCGCGACACCACTTGCAGGATCAGGCGGTCACCGGCCTGATGGCCGAGGGCGTCGTTGGCGTAACGGAAGTTGTCGAGGTCGAGATGACCGAGGGCCAGGCCACGACCGTCACTTTCGGCCAGCCGCGCTGTCAGCAGCGTCTGGAAGCCCTGGCGATTGGCGATGCCAGTCAGCGGATCTTGCTCGGCCAGGCGTTGCAGGGTGTTTTCCAGCACGCCACGTTCGCGCACATGGCGCAGGCAGCGGCGCAACATGCCGGGATCGAGCAGATCGCGCACCAGCCAGTCGCTCACACCGTCGGGCGGAATCAGCGGCTCATGGTCGAGCAGCAACACCGTCGGCAGGCTGCAACGGCCCGGCGCCGGTTGAAGTTGCGGGATGGTCAATAACACCGCGCTGCGGTTGTCATCGAACAGGCTGCTGACCGACTCCCAACTCGGCGCGCTGATGAGCACGGCCGAGCTCCCCATAGGAACCAGACACTCGCGCAACAACGCTGCCCACGCTGGCTCTTCGGCCAGTAGCAGCAAACGCAAGGGTTCGACAGGCGTAGACAAGCTAGCTCCCTAGACTCTGCAAAGATGTAGGCGACGGGCATTATGCCGTTCCGATAACCAATGACAACGACATGAGTTATCCAAACGAGCCCTTTGTATCTGGAATTACGAACATTAGCCGCAAATTCGTTGCGCATCCTGCGTGAAAGTAACAAAACCGGCAATTACAGATAGCGTGGTACGTCACAAGTCGGACAGAGCAGCACAATTCGCTGAGCCTGTTAAAATGCCGGCCCATTTTGTGACTGACTCCTGAATTTACCTATGTCCCGACTCAATCCCCGGCAGCAAGAAGCCGTGAGCTACGTCGGCGGCCCTCTTTTGGTGCTCGCCGGCGCTGGCTCCGGCAAGACCAGCGTGATCACGCGCAAAATCGCGCACCTGATCCAGAACTGCGGTATCCGCGCCCAGTACATCGTCGCCATGACCTTTACCAACAAGGCCGCCCGCGAGATGAAGGAACGGGTCGGCACCCTGTTGCGCGCCGGTGAAGGTCGCGGGCTGACGGTCTGCACGTTCCACAACCTGGGCCTGAACATCATCCGCAAGGAGCACGTGCGGCTGGGCTACAAACCGGGCTTCTCGATTTTCGACGAGACCGACGTCAAGGCCCTGATGACCGACATCATGCAGAAGGAATACTCGGGCGACGACGGCGTCGACGAGATCAAGAACATGATCGGCGCCTGGAAAAACGACCTGATCCTGCCGGCCCTGGCCCTGGAAAACGCGCGCAACCCCAAGGAACAGACCGCCGCCATCGTCTACACCCACTATCAACGCACGCTCAAGGCGTTCAACGCAGTGGACTTCGACGACCTGATCCTGCTGCCGGTGAAGCTGTTCGAAGAGCACACCGACATCCTGGAAAAGTGGCAGAACAAGGTGCGTTACCTGCTGGTCGACGAATACCAGGACACCAACGCCAGCCAGTACCTGCTGGTGAAAATGCTCATCGGCAAACGCAACCAGTTCACCGTGGTAGGCGACGACGACCAGTCGATCTACGCCTGGCGCGGTGCCCGCCCGGAAAACCTGATGTTGCTCAAGGACGACTATCCGTCCCTGAAAGTGGTGATGCTGGAGCAGAACTACCGCTCCACCAGCCGCATCCTGCGTTGCGCCAACGTGCTGATCTCGAACAACCCCCACGAATTCGAAAAGCAGCTGTGGAGTGAAATGGGCCACGGCGACGAGATCCGCGTGATCCGCTGCCGTAACGAAGATGCCGAAGCCGAGCGCGTGGCCATGGAAATCCTCAGCCTGCACTTGCGCACCGACCGGCCTTACAGCGATTTCGCGATCCTCTATCGCGGCAACTACCAGGCCAAGCTGATCGAGCTGAAGTTGCAGCATCACCAGGTGCCGTATCGCCTGTCCGGCGGCAACAGCTTTTTCGGACGTCAGGAAGTCAAAGACCTGATGGCCTACTTCCGCCTGATCGTGAACCCGGACGACGATAACGCCTTCCTGCGGGTGATCAACGTGCCGCGCCGCGAGATCGGTTCGACCACGCTGGAGAAGCTGGGCAACTACGCCACCGAGCGCAAGATCTCGATGTACGCCGCCACCGACGAGATCGGCCTGGGCGAGCATCTGGACTCACGCTTCACCGATCGCCTGTCGCGCTTCAAGCGCTTCATGGACAGGGTGCGCGAGCAGTGCGCCGGCGAAGACCCGATCTCGGCCCTGCGCAGCATGGTCATGGACATCGACTACGAGAACTGGCTGCGCACCAACAGTTCCAGTGACAAAGCCGCCGACTACCGCATGGGTAACGTCTGGTTCCTGATCGAAGCGCTGAAGAACACCCTGGAAAAAGACGAAGACGGCGAAATGACCGTCGAGGACGCCATCGGCAAACTCGTCCTGCGCGACATGCTGGAACGTCAGCAGGAAGAGGAAGACGGCGCCGAAGGCGTGCAGATGATGACCTTGCATGCATCCAAGGGCCTGGAATTCCCCTACGTGTTCATCATGGGCATGGAAGAGGAAATCCTCCCGCACCGTTCCAGCATCGAAGCCGACACCATCGAAGAGGAGCGTCGCCTGGCCTACGTGGGCATTACCCGCGCGCGCCAGACCCTGGCCTTCACCTTTGCCGCCAAGCGCAAGCAGTACGGCGAGATCATCGATTGCGCACCGAGCCGCTTCCTCGATGAGTTGCCGCCGGACGATCTGGCCTGGGAAGGCAACGATGACACACCGACCGAAGTCAAAGCCGTGCGCGGCAACAACGCATTGGCGGATATACGCGCGATGTTAAAGCGCTAGAATTGACCACTTTTTAATCGAACACTTTTTGACAAGCTAGGCGCATACCGTGCCAGTAGAGGAAAGCTTCATGGAAGCACTGCACCAGAAAATTCGCGAACAAGGCATCGTGCTTTCCGATCAGGTCCTGAAGGTCGACGCCTTTCTGAACCACCAGATCGACCCGGCCCTGATGAAGCTGATCGGCGACGAATTCGCCACGCTGTTCAAGGATTCGGGCATCACCAAGATCGTCACCATCGAAGCCTCGGGCATCGCCCCGGCGATCATGACCGGCTTGAACCTCGGCGTGCCGGTGATTTTCGCCCGCAAGCATCAGTCCCTGACCCTGACCGAAAACCTGCTGTCGGCGACCGTGTACTCGTTCACCAAGCAGACCGAAAGCACCGTGGCCATCTCCCCGCGCCACCTGACCAGCAGCGACCGCGTGCTGATCATCGATGACTTCCTGGCCAACGGTAAGGCGTCCCAGGCACTGATTTCGATCATCAAACAGGCCGGCGCCACCGTGGCGGGCCTGGGCATCGTGATCGAGAAGTCGTTCCAGGGCGGTCGTGCGGAGCTGGATGCGCAGGGTTATCGCGTTGAGTCGCTGGCTCGCGTGAAGTCGCTGGCCGGTGGTGTCGTGACCTTTATCGACTGATCCGCCACACCGCATAAACCAGTGTGGGAGCGGGCTTGCTCGCGAAAGCGGTGTGTCAGTCGACATCAACTTTGACTGACACACCGCTTT
>NZ_JBGLYV010000081.1:0-26786 GCF_047304225.1 Pseudomonas sp. Pseusp3
GGGGCAAACTTTCGCTGGATGTTGCGGGTATGAAACAGGGAAGTTGTGAGGCGCCAAAAAAACACTATTCAGGCGTTTTTTGCAGGATTGGTTCCGGTTCTTCAGGCTTTTAATACAATGAGAATTGCCGCTTGTTTTTGTAGGACGGGACTGGATTTCGAAGGCTTTCTGAAGGGCGCAGGTAGTCCGATTCCTAAAGCTTTGAAAGGGAGGCCAATACTCAGAATGGTGCGTTTGCATTTGTGAACTCAGCTAATACACTCAAGTTTAATGCATAACGTTAAGCTTTAAATTATGATCGTTAGCTTTAAGTGTTCTGAAACCGAGTACCTGTTTCGCAACGGTAAGACCCGTATGTGGTCAGCCATTCTGGGTGTTGTGGAACGAAAGCTGACGATGCTGGATGGGGCTGCCGTATTGATGGACCTTCGATCACCACCGGGCAATCGACTGGAGGCGCTGGAAGGTAATCGAAAAGGTCAGCACAGCATTCGCATCAACGCTCAATGGCGAATTTGCTTTGCTTGGGGTCTTAACGGACCAGAGAATGTCGAAATCGTCGATTATCACTGAGGTGAGTAATGACTAAGAATGGTATGCGCCCGGTACATCCTGGCGAGATCCTCAAAGAGGAGTACCTGGAACCTCTGAGCCTGACGGCCACCGCTCTGGCCAGAGCGTTGAACGTGTCGACACCTACGGTGAACGATATTGTGCTCCAGCGTCGGGGGGTCAGTGCTGATATGGCGCTAAGGCTATCCATCTGTCTGGATACGACCCCGGAGTTTTGGCTGAATCTGCAATCGACTTATGATTTGCGCAAAGCTGAAATAGAACGAGGCGCAGCGATCCGGGATCAGGTTGAGCGGCTTGCGCACTGCGCCTGATTGTTTCTTCAGATTGATTGAACCCCACGCCAAGCACGTGGGGTTTTTTTGCTCTTCAGAATGTCTGGAGCATCCTTGAAGCTCTTTTCCACCAAGGCTGATTTACCGCATTTTGTGGCTGCTCGCCGCTTGGCAACAGCTGCGGCACATCCTGCAACCGTATCCACGGCTGATTATTCCAGTGCAACAAACTCAACGACATTTCCGGCCAGTTGAGCAGGCTCAGTTGTGGACGTTCGGTTGTGCTGGGGTGGTGGGCGTCTCGCAGGGCGGGGACGACTTCGTGGGTGAGCCATTCACGCAAGGCTCGGTATTGGGGGCAGTAGTGGTAGACCAGTAATGCGTAGACGCCGGATTCGCTGATCAGCAGGGTGTTTTCGATGTTGCCGTGGATGAGGGTTTTGGCGATTTGGTATTGGTCGGGATCGAGTTTTCGGAGTTGGCGGTCGTTGAGGTAGATGCGTAGTAGGCGGCCCAAGTCCCGGGCGCAGAACCAGGGTTGGTTTTGCAGGAGCAGGGCGTGGAGGTGGAGTTTGTGGCGGGTGAAGACGTGGGGGATTAGATAGTTTTCGTCCATGCGCAGTTCTCGGGATCAAATGAAGAAAACTGCCTCTGATCGTCGCCAAACAAAAAGGGTGGCAGCTATACGCGGGTTGGCGAACCGGTGCATCCCGAAACCGGCAGACCCGAAGGTCTCCCGCGCACAGCCGCCATAACTCGAGATTGGGATAATTCCCTCGTTCGAATGTGGTCGCGGTGTGTCGGGATTTTCCAGGTCGCCAAACCCAGTGCTGAACATTCAGCTGGGGATGAGCTTAGAGATTGGATACTCGACGACACAATCGGACGGCGGTGTGATTTTTGTAGGACGTTGCCGGGATTTTTGCGGGGCTTGGGATCTAAAGATCGCAGCCTGCGGCAGCTCCTACAAGTGAAGCTGAAGGTCGTGCCGACCTTCATTCGCGGGCAAGCCCGCTCCCACAGGGGCCGTGGTGTTATTCGGCTGGTGGGTTCAGTTTCGCTTCCAGCTCGGCGACTTTCGCTTCGAGGCTTTCGAGGCGGGCGCGGGTGCGTGCGAGTACGACCATCTGACTGTCGAATTCTTCGCGACTCACCAGGTCCAGTTTGCTGAAGGCGCTTTGCAGCAACATCTTGAACTGGCTTTCGATTTCAGCTTTCGGCAGAGGCGTGTCACCGCTGAAGAGGCGGGAGGCGGTGCCGGTCAGGGCGTCGAGGAAGTCTTTTGGCGCGAGCATGGTCAATGTCCTGGAAACAATGACGGGCAGTGTATCACGCAGTGTCTATAGTCATTTGCGCGGGCAAGGGGTGCACGCTTTTCGCGCATTGGGACAGACGGCGTTGCACCGTTGTTGTGCGTAACGTGCCGGGTGTTGTCGCGAAGTATCCACCATCCGCCGGTAATGGCTTGAAAACAGTCAGTTTTGTGGAGATGGCAAGCTTTCTGCTTAGATGCTGGTGACCCATGCACTGATGCAGTCGCTGTGACGAATGCAGTGCGCCAAACGGAACGCGGGGAGTGTTTCGCGAGGAGCGGTTAGCTGGCGTCGGACGGGCAGGTAAGGCCGACGATGCGTTACAAAGCCAGGCACTGCGCTTAGACTTGAGACGGGTTTGTTTTCCTGGGGCAAGTCCACCAATTCGGGAGAGAGTTTTCATGAAGCTAGTCACTGCCATCATCAAGCCGTTCAAGCTGGACGACGTACGCGAGTCGCTGTCCGAGATCGGCGTGCAGGGCATTACCGTCACTGAAGTCAAAGGCTTTGGTCGGCAGAAGGGTCACACCGAGCTGTATCGCGGCGCGGAATACGTGGTCGATTTCCTGCCCAAGGTGAAGATCGACGTCGCCATCGACGACAAGGATCTGGACCGGGTAATCGAGGCCATCACCAAGGCTGCCAACACCGGCAAGATCGGTGACGGCAAGATCTTCGTGGTCAATCTGGAACAGGCGATTCGCATCCGTACCGGCGAAACCGATACCGACGCAATTTAAGCCGCCACAAACCCAACGCCCCAGGAGAAAACAATATGACTCTGCGTAAATTCGCAGGGCTAGGAGCCCTGTTGTCCATCGTAATGCCCAGCCTTGCTTTGGCGGCAGACGAAGTGGCGGCCCCGGTCCTCAACTCCGGCGACACCGCCTGGATGATGACCTCTACAGCCCTGGTGCTGTTCATGACCATTCCCGGCCTTGCGCTGTTCTACGGCGGCATGGTTCGGTCGAAAAACATTCTTTCCGTGATGATGCAGTGCTTCGCCATTACCGGTCTGATCAGTGTCCTGTGGGTCATTTATGGCTACAGCATTGCGTTCGACACGACGGGCATGGAGCAGGGCGTCGTCAACTTCAACTCGTTCATCGGCGGCATGGGCAAGGCATTCCTCGCCGGCATCACGCCAGCCAGCCTGACCGGGCCTGCGGCGCTGTTTCCTGAGGCGGTGTTCGTCACCTTCCAGATGACTTTCGCCATCATCACCCCGGCGTTGATCGTCGGCGCCTTCGCCGAGCGGATGAAGTTCTCCGCAATGCTGGTGTTCATGGGCGTGTGGTTCACCCTGGTTTACGCGCCGATTGCGCACATGGTCTGGTCCGGTAACGGCGGCCTGTTGTGGGACTGGGGCGTTCTGGACTTCGCCGGCGGCACCGTGGTGCACATCAACGCCGGTGTGGCCGGTCTGGTTGCCTGCCTGGTGCTGGGCAAGCGCAAAGGCTTCCCGACTACGCCGATGGCGCCGCACAACCTCGGTTACACCTTGATTGGCGCGGCCATGCTGTGGGTCGGCTGGTTCGGTTTCAACGCCGGCTCCGCCGCTGCGGCCAACGGCACCGCCGGTATGGCCATGCTGGTGACGCAAATCGCTACCGCCGCTGCGGCACTGGGCTGGATGTTTGCCGAGTGGATCACCCACGGCAAACCTAGCGCACTGGGTATCGCTTCGGGCGTGGTTGCCGGTCTGGTGGCAATCACCCCGGCTGCCGGCACCGTTGGCCCGATGGGCGCGCTGGTAATCGGTCTGGCGGCAGGCGTGGTGTGCTTCTTCTGCGCCACCACCCTGAAGCGCAAGCTCGGCTATGACGACTCCCTGGACGCCTTCGGCGTGCACGGTATCGGCGGTATCCTCGGCGCAATCCTGACCGGTGTGTTCGCCGCACCGTCCCTGGGTGGCTTCGGCACCGTGACCGATATCGCCGCTCAAGTGTGGATTCAGTGCAAAGGCGTGGGCTTCACGGTGATCTACACCGCGATCGCCACATTCATCATCCTCAAGGTGCTGGATGCGGTCATGGGCCTGCGCATCAACGAAGAAGAAGAAGCGGTCGGCATCGATCTGGCGCTTCACAACGAACGCGGCTACAACTTGTAAGTACGCGTGTAAAAAACTTGCCCGGCTTGCCGGGCATTTTTTTGTCTGAAATTTGTCATTGAAGAGCGCGCTGAAAGGTTTTTTCCTACAGGTTTTGCGATGTTTGCGTCGGGTGTTTTTGTGCAGCCGAAGTCTTACAGGAATGAAGGAATATTAGGGCCTTTGTTTTTTCCCAGAGCGCGCTAGAATGCGCCCCGAACGTGCGGAGAACTGTATGTGGCAACAGACTCTGATTACCTTGCGGGCGAGGCCCCGGGGCTTTCATCTGGTAACGGACGAGTTACTCGCCGGCCTGCCTGAACTCAAGGCGTGTCGGGTCGGTCTGTTGCATTTGTGGCTGCAGCATACCTCGGCGTCGTTGACCATCAACGAGAACGCCGATCCGGCGGTACGTCGCGACTTCGAACGGTTTTTCAATCGTCTGATCCCACAAGGAACAGACGGCTATGAGCACAACGACGAAGGCCTGGACGACCTCCCGGCGCACTTCAAGGCCAGTGTACTTGGCTGTCAGCTCAGTTTGCCGATTTCGGCAGGCCGGCTGGCGTTGGGGACCTGGCAAGGCGTTTACCTGGGCGAGCACCGTGATCATGGCGGTGCCCGTAAAGTCCTCGCCACCGTGCACGGTGAAGAGGCATAACCGCTGGTCAGCGGCGGCTATTGATTTTTTTCCGGCAGCCTTCGACAGAGGGCAAAGCTGGGCTATAACTAATCTGCTTTTCGCAAGTCATGAGGTAGAACATGAGCGACGATGATCTGGAAAACGACGACCTCGAAGTAGGCGACGACGACGAAACCGAAGAAGGTCTGGAAGCAGCGGCGGAAGACGTCGCTGAAGACGACGGTGGTGATGCGCCGGTTCCGACCGCCAAAGGCAAGGCCAAGGCAGCGGTATCGGTCGATGAGCTGCCGAGTGTCGAAGCCAAGAACAAGGAACGCGACGCCCTGGCCAAGGCCATGGAAGAGTTCCTGGCCCGTGGTGGCAAGGTGCAGGAAGTGGAGGCCAATGTGGTCGCAGATCCTCCCAAGAAGCCTGACAACAAGTATGGCAGCCGGCCTATCTGAGCCTGCTACCCGCTTGCTGAAAAAGCCCGCCGTCGCTGCGGGCTTTTTCATGCCTGAAACAAAACTCTTGAGTTCGACACAACCCCATGTGGGAGCGGGCTTGCTCGCGAAGGGGTCGTATCAGTCAGCATGGATGTCGATTGGCGCACCGCTTTCGCGAGCAAGCCCGCTCCCACAGGGTATGTGCAGGATCTCAGGATCAGCGTTGGGTGTTCCACCGCGCCAACAACGATGGCAACTCGGTCAGGCTGCGAATCTCGGCATCCGGCAGGCGTTCGGCTTCCCAGGTCTTGCCCGAGGGGTTGAACCAGATCGCACGCAATCCCGCTTGCTGCGCCCCGGCAATGTCATCACCTGGATGATCGCCGATGTGCACCGCGGTTTCAGCGGTTGCACCACCGCGTTGCAAGGCCTCATGAAACAGTCGCGCATCGGGTTTGGCGATGCCGATGTCTTCGGCGCACAACGCAAACTTGAAGTAGTCCGCCAGCCCCAGCCGACGCACATCGGCATTGCCGTTGGTGACTACGCCGAGGGCGTAATGGTTGGCGAGGATTTCCAGGGTCGGTTCAACCTCCGGAAACACATCGATCTGATGGCGAGCGTGCAGAAACACCTCAAAACTCTTGTCCGCCAGGTCCGACGCCTCGTCATGCCCGTAACCGGACTCTTCCAGCGCATGGAACAGCACCCGCCGACGCAGCGCGCTGATGCGGTGCTTGAGGCTTGGCTCGTTGCTCAATACTCGCTCGCGAATAGCCCAAAGATGCTCCACCGGCACTGCCCCCAGGTTGGGTGCGTGCTCGGTCAGCCATTCACGCAAAACGGCTTCGGCGCTGACGATGACCGGGGCGGTGTCCCACAGGGTGTCGTCGAGGTCGAAGGTGATCAACTGAATACTCATGAATCGTCGCCTTTCATGCGTTTGGCCCGTGGGTGGGCGCTGTCGTATACCGCTGCCAGATGCTGGAAGTCCAGGTGGGTGTAGATCTGCGTGGTCTTGATGTCCGAGTGGCCGAGCAGCTCCTGCACCGCGCGCAGGTCCTGGGAGGACTCCAGCAAGTGGCTGGCGAAGGAGTGCCGCAGCATGTGCGGGTGCAGGTTTTGCCCCAGTTCGCGCTCGCCGGCCGCCTTGACCCGCACCTGGATCGCCCGTGGACCGAGGCGCCGGCCTTGCTGGCTGACAAACACCGCATCGTCCGCCGGGTTGGCCATGGCTCGCAGGGGCAGCCACTGTTCCAGTGCCTCGCGGGCCTTTTTGCCTACCGGCAGCAGGCGGGTCTTGCTGCCTTTGCCGAGCACCTGGACCATGCCGTCTGCCAGGTCGAGTTGATCGAGATTGAGCCCCGTCAGCTCCGAAAGCCGCAGCCCGGAGGAGTAGAACAACTCCAGGATCGCTTGGTCCCGACGCGCCAGAAAGTCATCTTCAACCCCGCCTTCAAGCAGTTGCAGGGCGCGGTCGGTGTCGAGGGTTTTCGGCAGGCGGCGTTCGCCTTTGGGCGGTGCCAGGCCATTGGCCGGATCGTGGTCGCACAGGCCTTCGCGGTTCAGGTAGTGATAAAGCCCGCGAACGGCCGACAGCAATCGCGCCAGGCTGCGCGATGATTGACCCTGGGCGTGCAGGCGGGCAATCAGGCTGCGCAGGCGCTGGATGTCCAGCGCTGCCCAGCTGCCGATGTTCTGTTTGACGCACCAGCCCAGCACTTTATCGAGGTCGCGGCGATAGGCCGACAGCGTGTGCGGCGACACCTGCCGCTCACTGCGCAGGTGTTCGCAGTAAGCGTCCAGTTGCCGTTCCATGTTCAGCGTACCGAGCGCAGGGAGTTGTTGACCCGTGGCAGCACGCGACCCATGACTTCAGCGATGTAGCTCAGGAACAGGGTGCCCACCGAACTTTTGTAGTGCTGCGGATCGCGGCTGGCGATGGCCAGGATGCCGTGGATGCCCTGGTGGCTGATGGCAACGACCGCGGTGGAGCCGATCTGCTTGCGTTGTTCTTCGCCGAACAGGAAGTCCAGCTCATGTTCGCGCAGGCTGCCGCTGACGCTTTTTTCTTCCGAGAGCAAGCCGCCGATGGCCACTTGTGCTTCGGCGTGAGTGGCCCAGCGGCCGACCGGCATGGCGTTGTCACCAAGCAGGATGAGGCTGACGAAGGGCACCTGGAATTCCTGGCGCAGGCTGTCTTCGACGCACATCACCACGTCTTCCAGGCTGGCGGCATCCATCAGCGCCAGGATCAGTCGACGGGTCTTGTCGAAGAGACGATCGTTGTCGCGGGCCACGTCCATCAGGTGCGAGAGGCGATGACGTAGTTCGATGTTGCGGTCGCGCAGGATGGTCATCTGACGCTCCACCAGCGACACGGTATCGCCGCGCCGATGGGGGATGCGCAGGGACGGGAGCAGTTCTTCGTGCTCGACGAAGAAGTCCGGATGAGCCTCCAGGTACGCGGCTACAGCCGCCGCCTCCAGGCTTTCGGACGGTGATTCGTCAGCTTGTCGTGCGGGTACCTGGGGCTTGTCGGTCATGGGTTTCGCTCACTCAAAGACGCACTTGTCCTTCATATACGCGCACTGCCGGGCCGGTCATCATCACCGGTTGGCCAGGGCCTGCCCATTCGATGGACAGGCGCCCGCCAGGCAGGTCGATCAATAGCGGCGAATCCATCCACCCCTGGCTGATCGCAGCCACTGCGGCAGCACAGGCGCCGGTTCCGCAAGCCTGGGTTTCCCCGGCACCGCGTTCCCAGACGCGCAACTGCGCGCGGCTCCGGTCGATGACCTGGAGAAAGCCGACATTGACCCGTGCCGGGAAGCGCGGGTGATGTTCGATTTTCGGGCCCAGTTCATGCACCGGTGCGTTGTTGATGTCGGTGACCCGTACCACCGCATGGGGATTGCCCATGGACACGGCAGCCAGATCGACCGGGGTGCCGTCGACGTCGACCTGATAACTCTTGGCCTGCTCCGGCGCCTGGAACGGAATATCCGCTGGCACCAGGCGCGGGGCTCCCATGTTGACGCTGATCTGGCCGTCGTTACGCACGTCCAGCTCAATGATGCCGCTTTTGGTTTCGACGCGAATCACACGTTTTGCGGTCAGGCGCTTGTCGAGCACAAAACGGGCGAAGCAGCGCGCACCGTTGCCGCATTGTTCCACTTCGGAACCGTCGGAGTTGAAGATCCGATAGCGGAAGTCCACGTCCGGGTTGCTCGGCGCCTCGACGATCAGCAACTGGTCGAAACCGATGCCGGTGTGCCGGTCGCCCCATTGCTTGGCATGCTTGGGCAGAATGTGCGCGTGCTGGCTGACCAGGTCGAGGACCATGAAGTCGTTGCCCAGGCCGTGCATCTTGGTAAAACGCAGCAGCATGGTTTTACTCCGGCAGCAGGCTTTCGCCAGCAAACAACTCGGCTACCGTCTCACGGCGACGCACTTCGAATGCCTGATCACCGTCCACCAGCACTTCAGCGGTACGACCGCGGGTGTTGTAGTTGGAGCTCATGACAAACCCGTAGGCACCGGCCGAATGCACGGCCAGCAGGTCGCCTTCTTCCAGGGCCAGCTGACGATCCTTGGCCAGGAAGTCGCCGGTCTCGCAGATCGGGCCGACGATGTCGTAGGCGCGGGCAGCGGTAGTGCGTGGGCGCACGGCTGTGACGTCCATCCAGGCCTGGTACAGCGCCGGGCGGATCAGGTCGTTCATGGCTGCATCGACGATGGCGAAGTCTTTGTGCTCGGTGTGCTTGAGGTACTCGACCTGAGTCAGCAGCACGCCGGCATTGGCCACGATGAAGCGGCCCGGCTCGAACACCAGCGCCAGGTCACGACCGTCGAGGCGTTCACGCACGGCCTTGATGTAGTCGGCGGCCAATGGCGGCTCTTCGTCGCGATAACGCACACCCAGGCCGCCACCGAGATCGATGTGGCGCAGGTAGATGCCGCAATCGCCGAGGCGGTCGACCAGGCCCAGCAGGCGGTCGAGGGCGTCGATGAACGGCGGCAGGGTGGTCAGTTGCGAGCCGATGTGGCAATCGACGCCGACCACTTCCAGGTTCGGCAGCTGCGCGGCACGCACGTACACGTCTTCGGCGTCGGCGATGGCGATGCCGAACTTGTTCTCTTTGAGACCGGTGGAAATGTACGGGTGGGTGCCAGCATCGACGTCCGGGTTGACGCGCAGCGAAATCGGCGCGCGAACGCCCAGTTCGGCGGCGACCACCTGCAGGCGTTCCAGCTCGTCGGTGGATTCGACGTTGAAGCAGTGCACGCCGACTTCCAGGGCGCGACGCATGTCGCCACGAGTCTTGCCGACGCCGGAGAACACGATCTTGTCGGCGCTGCCACCAGCGGCCAGTACACGCTCCAGCTCACCACGGGAGACGATGTCGAAACCGGCGCCCAGACGCGCCAGGACATTCAGGACACCCAGGTTGGAGTTGGCCTTGACCGCATAGCACACCAGGTGCGGCGTGCCGACCAGCGCATCGGCGTAAGCCAGGTATTGGGCTTCGATGTGCGCACGGGAGTAAACGTAGGTGGGTGTACCAAAGCGCTCGGCGATGGCAGACAGGGCAACACCTTCCGCGAACAGTTCACCGTCACGGTAGTTAAAAGCGTCCATGAGGTTCCCTTATTGGTAGACGTCGTGCTTGTGTGCTTTGGAGGCAGGCTGCTGTTGCGACGACTTGGCCTGTTCGACAGGGTCCTGGTCTTCGTCAGGCAGGTAGAGCGGGCCTTTTTGACCGCAGGCCGACACAAGGCAGGCGACCGCGAGGAGCGCAGCAAGGGAAGAGATCAGGCGCTTCATGGCGAAATCCTTGAAAATGCATTAATTGCGCCGGAGTATACCGGCCACCCGGCGGCTTGCCTATGCAACGGACCGCCCGTCCGGCGGGCCTTGGCCCGATGCCGGTCGGTATCATGCAATCCGTGTGGGAGCGGGCTTGCTCGCGAAGGTGTCGTGTCAGTCGACATCAATGTTGAATGTCAGTCCGTATTCGCGAGCAAGCCCGCTCCCACAGGTCGTTATCCTTTGCAATCGACGGAGCTCGGTCGTATCTTGCGGCGCTTGAGCCTGATCAGACACTTTTTGAGGTTGCCGTAATGAGTTTGTCCGAAGCGCGTTTCCATGACCTGGTCGATGCCACCCAGCAATCCCTGGAGGACATCTTTGACGAGAGCGACCTGGATATCGATCTGGAGAGCTCGGCCGGTGTGCTGACCGTCAAGTTCGAAAACGGCACTCAGTTGATCTTCAGTCGTCAGGAACCACTGCGCCAGCTGTGGCTGGCGGCGGTATCCGGTGGTTTCCACTTCGACTACGACGAAGAGAGCGAGCGTTGGATGTGCGACAAGAGCGAAGAGCAGTTGGGTGAAATGCTCGAGCGTATCGTCAAGCAACAGGCTGACGTCGATCTCGATTTCGAAGGCCTGTGAGATCGTGACCCAGCCTGCGCCTGTCCGTGCGCCCAAGCCGCTCTACAGCAATGTCAGCCCGGCGGTGCCGTCGCCGTGCAGCGGTGTGTGTCGGCTGGACGAGCAGAAAGTCTGCCTGGGCTGCTTCCGCCATGTCGAAGATATCCGCGAATGGCGCTCGGCCGATGACGAGCGCCGGCGGGTGATTTGTGCGCAGGCCTCGCAGCGCAAACAGGGCTCCGGGCCATGACTTGTATATTTTTTGAGCTGTGATAGTGTCCAGATATGCCTCAACCCATCGAGGCTTGTGAAAACCCCGCCTTTTTCTGGCGGGGTTTTGCTTTTTTTCGTGCAGAAGAAAGGAGTCTGCCCAGATCATGACCGCACCTTCCATCACCCTTACCCGTCTGGACGTACAGCGTCTGGAGCGTCTGATCGACAGCCTGGACGAGACGCTGCCGGGTGTTATCGCGCTGCAGACAGAACTGGACCGCGCCGATACCCTGGTCGGTCACGATGAAGTGCCGGCGGATGTCGTGACCATGAACTCCCGTGTGCATTGCCGCGAAGAAGGCAGTGGCAAGGACTACCACCTGACCCTGGTGTACCCCAAGGATGCGAATGCCGACGAAGGCAAGATCTCGATCCTGGCGCCGGTGGGCAGCGCGCTGCTCGGCCTGAAGGTTGGCCAGCACATCGACTGGCCGGCTCCGGGCGGCAAGACCCTGAAACTGACCTTGCTGGAAGTCGAGTCGCAGCCTGCCAATGGCGGCGCGTTCCCGGAGTGACATCCCCTCAGACCTGCCCGAGCGCCTCGTTCAATGCGCGCTCCAGGTCAGCCTTGTAACGCAGGTACAGATGGGTGGAACTCTGCCCTTCGCCGAGCAGGCCTGACAGGTCGAGGTCGGTGATGTAGCAGCGGTAGCGTTCGGTTTCCTGGCGCTGCCCGACGATTTCCCGGGCGACCACGCTGAACAGCTGGTCGCCATGCTCCAGTTCGGAAAACTCCCGTTGATTGCAATACAACGTCACCTGCACCTGACCCGGTGCGGCTTTGCCGACGATCGCCTGCACGTCATAGAACGGTTTGTTCATCGGCGTCTGTGGTATCGGCCGGGTTTCAATGCGGCGCGCGCGGCCAGGGCCTGACGGCAGCAACTGGCAATACAGGGTGTCGAGGTTCAGCGGGTGGGCGGCGTCCATCGGCAACAAGGCATCGCGACGGTACTGGATCGATTGCAGGAAGCGCTGCAGCGGTACCAGCAGGCTTTGCTCGTCGTGCCAGGGCAGGCGTTGCTGCCACAGGGCATTGAACTCATCGAGTACGTACACATCAGCCTGATCTTCGTTGACCCGGTAGAACACTTGAATGCAGTCCGGCTGGCCCGTGGGCAGGAACAGCGCAAGGTCGTGCTCTTCCAGTGCCTTTGGGTCCAGGTGAAGCGGGCTGTAGCTCACCATTTCTTCGCCCAGGTAATCGATCAGCGCCGGCAGAGTGGTCAGCGCGATGTGTTGGACCTGGCCCGGCACCAACTCCAGAACGTGGTAGTGCTGCTGGACCTGGATCAGGTAGCGATGATTGAGCCGGCTCAGCAGCAGGTTCTGCGCGGTATCGAGAATTTCTTCCACCCGTTGGGCGATGAACTGCGCACGGTTATGGCAGAAGCAACGCACCCGCAACTTCGGCTGCTGCGGCCCGGCCGGCAGGTTGTTGAGGTAGTCGCGGATGCAGTCGAGCAGGGCGTGGGGGCCGTCGTAGCGGCCGACCAGCACTTCGTTCCAGCTATTGAGCGTGACCTGGTCCAGGGTCAGGACCAGATTTTCCCGGACGCCAGCGTAGCTCAGGGAGTCGGTGCGCTCGGTGGTCATCAGGATATTCAGGTCGCGATGGTGCTTGAGCGGATCGATGCCGACGTTGACCAGAATCAGCACTTCACTCGGTACGCTGGCACGCAACAGAGGTTCTTCGGCGACGGTGGGCAAGGGCAGGGCGATGGTCTGTTGCAGGCTACCGAGCAGGTTGAACAGTTCGAATTCGCTCAAGTCGCTGGTGCCGGGATGCAAGGCCAGGCGGGTGCTGCTGTCGATCACGCCATTGCGGTGGCACCAGGTCAGCAGTTCCAGCAAGTGACGGCTGCGCTTGATCGGTGCGAAATGTTCCCATTCCAGCGCCGTCAGGCTGCCGTTGTACAAACCCCACAGGCTTTGTCCCGGTTCTTTCTTGTTCGCTGCGTGCACCAGCGTCAGGGTGTCTTCGGCCAGGTCCGGGGCGATGCCGGGGTTGATGAACTCGACTTTGCCGGCCTTGCGCTCGAAAGCGGCATGCAGTCGGCGTCCGAGGACGCTCAGGTCGCGCTTGTTGATGCGACTGACCGTCTGTTCGTGACGGGCAAACTGGGTGAGGAAGCGATAGCTGTAGTTCAGCTCGTTGACCAGCGCCCGTCGCTCGGCGCTGACCTGGCGGACTTTCCACTGACTGCGGCTGTCGAGCAGAGCCAGTTGCCGCTGGTCCCAGTGCCATTCGCGGGCGAGGCGCTCAAGCAATGAACGTTGCCAGCTCTGGGTGCGGCTGCTGCCGGTCAGCTTGCGATTGACCTTCAGGTACAGCGCACGACGCACCAGTTCCAGCCGTTCCGGTTCGTTGCGGGCGAGCAGGTATTCTTCGATGCGCCGGTACACCACGACGTACGGATCCAGCTCGTCGAGGTCGAGGCGGTTGGCGAACACCGCTTGCTTGAAGCGCAGGCTCAGGCAATGGACCCTGGGGTGTTCGCTGGCGTAAACCTCGGTCAGCAACAGCTTGAGCACCGACTTGTACGGCGACTCGATGCCCTTGAACAACTGCCAGAGCCCGGCACCGATGAATTCGCCGGGCGGGATGAAGGCCAGGTTGCCGAGGTCGAGGGTTTCATCGGCGCGGATAAAGCGTTTGGAAATCAGGGTATAGGTGTAGCGGTCGTAGCTCGACTCTTCATAGACCGGCACCAGCCACCAGATCGGTGTACGCCCGGCCAGCCAGATCGCGGTGCGGTAAAACTCGTCCAGCAACAGGTAGTGCTGGGTGGTGCCGCAATCCTCCGAACTGAGCTGGGTATCGCGCTCGCCGCGGACGAAACGGCTCGGGTCGACCAGGAAAAAGTGCGCTTCGGCGCCCTGGCTGGCGGCCCAGGCTTCCAGCAGCTGGCACTTTTTGCGCAGTTCGGCGAGTTCACTCTCGGTCAGGTCCGGCCCATGGCAGACCCACACATCCATGTCGCTCTGGTCGGCTTGTGCCAGGGTGCCGAGGCTGCCCATCAGGAACAGTCCGTGAATCGGCCGGGGCGGGTTGCTGCCGTGGCGCGGCTTGTAGGAAAACGAGCGGGTCAGGCGCTGGGCTTCAGCGAGGACATTGGCATCCGGCTCGAAATTCGACAGCCCGGCCGGCGTACTGCCGGAAACGTAGCCGGGCAGCAGCGGATGATTGACGTGGAAAAACAGCGGCAGCAAGGTCAGGACCCCTTGCTGGCGGGTCGACAACCCTTCCATGGCACGAGCCATGCGTCCTTCGTTGAGTTTCAGAAAGCGTGCGCGCAGCTGACTGAGAACCTTGCGGTCGATTCCCTCGTCCAGATCAGGGCGGATTTCATGGGTGCGGGTCATGTCAGCTCAAACCGGCTCGCAGGGCTCGGACGTGGGAGTCTCAGGTGAGGGGCAGTTTAGCGCCTCGGCCACGGGACTTTTAAGCTGATTTTGTATTTCTGGCGTCAGACTTCTATCGCGTCGCGACAGCGGGCAACAAAATGCGCCCGCGGAAATCCTTCAGCAGGGGTTTCCGTGGGCGATGCGGGGGAATTCAGGCTGTTTCTTCGGCTCTCAGAATGGTGAGCACGGTTTGCACACTTTGCGCGGCGTCACGACCCAGGCTGGTGAGATAGCCGCCATCAGGCTGGTCGATCAGATCTTTTTCAAACAGGCGTTTGGCAGCGGCAATGGCTTTCGGGGCAGCGGTCTGATGAATTTTCAAACCTTCCTGGGAACTGTCCAGGTTGAAGAGTGCGAGGATTTCCAGTTCGGCAACCAACTCAGGGGTAAGCGACATAGGGACTCCAGACTTTCTAGGAATTGGGCGACAGCGCCCCTAAGGTGAACCCGCTTGTGCGGCATGTCCAGTGCTTGCGGCAGGGTTTTTTCGCTTCTGTAGGAGCGAGCCTGCTCGCGATGGTCGTCAACGATGACGCGTAAAACCAGATGTCCCGTGGCGCTCTCGGGTTTTTCGCGAGCAAGCTCGCTCCTACAGGGGGGGCGTGGGCTTATTGCTTTTCCGGTGGCAATTCGGGCAACGCGCGCAGTGCAGCTTCGTACCATTCGGTGTTGAACGCGCGGTCTTCTTCGAGGATCGCGTCGATTTCTACCGCCAGAACGTGGGCCATCAAGTTGAGGATCTCTTCCCGCTCGTAACCCACCAGCGTCAGCTTGTTGAACGTCGCCTTGGCGGCTGGCGGGTTGTCGCTTTCGATTTGATTCTCAATGGCTTCGATCAGCGTGTTCTCGGCGAACTCTTCTTCGTCGATGTCGTCTTGGTTGGTATCGGGGGTCGGCTCGCTCATGGCAGGCTCCTCAGGGAAAGGTGGCCAGTTTACCCGCATTCAGCCGCGTGATGCTGCTGGCAAGAATCCCGGCAGCGTTCTATAAACAGGCACTGCCCACCCCGCATGGCCTGGAGGCTTTGTGATGATCAAGCTTTATGGATTCTCCGTCAGTAACTACTACAACATGGTCAAACTGGCGCTGCTGGAAAAAGGACTGCCCTTCGAAGAGGTGCCGTTTTACGCTGGCCAGACACCTGAAGCGCTGGCCATCAGTCCACGCGGCAAGGTACCGGTGTTGGGTGTTGAACAGGGCTTCATCAATGAAACCAGCGTGATCCTCGAATACATCGAGCAAACTCAGAAAGGCAAACCACTGCTGCCGAGCGATCCGTTCCAGCGCGCTCAGGTGCTGGCACTGGCCAGGGAAATCGAGCTGTACATCGAATTGCCGGGGCGAGCCTGCTTCGCCGAAGCGTTTTTCGGCACGAGCGTGCCGGAAGCGATCAAGGAAAAAACCAGGGCCGAACTGTTGCTGGGGATGGCAGCGCTGGGCCGGCATGGCAAATTCAGCCCTTACGTGGCTGGCGACAGTTTGAGCGTGGCGGATCTGTATTTCCTGTTCAGTGTGCCGCTGGCGTGTGGGGTCGCCAAGAAGTTGTTTGGCATCGATCTATTGGCCGAGATGCCGAAGGCCAAGGCGTTGCTGGAGTTTTTGGGGGGTAATCCGAATGTGCAGCGTGTGGCGGCTGATCGGGAAGCGGCGATGCCGGCGTTCATGGCGATGATTGCTGCCAAAAAGTAGTTCTGTGGCGTTTTGAAGTCAGTCATCGCGGGCAGGCCCGCTCCCACACTGGATTGTGTTTGCACATCAAACCTGTGGGGACGGGCTTGCTCCGGGCAGCGAGCCGACGAAGCTTTTAGCGGCTGGCGAGCAGCGTCTGACCGCGCGCTACAGCAGCTTTCACCTGTGCCGGCGCAGTACCGCCGATGTGGTTACGGGCATTGACCGAGCCTTCGAGGGTCAGCACGGCGAACACGTCCTGATCGATCTGGTCGCTGAACTTGCGCAGCTCTTCCAGGCTCATTTCCGCCAGGTCCTTGCCGCTGTCCACGCCGTACTTCACGGCATGCCCCACAATTTCGTGGCAATCGCGGAATGGCAGGCCGCGACGCACCAGGTAGTCGGCCAGGTCGGTAGCGGTAGAGAAGCCGCGCAGGGCCGCTTCGCGCATCATCGCGTGCTTGGGCTTGATCGCCGGAACCATGTCGGCGAAGGCCCGCAGCGAATCGCGCAGGGTGTCGGCGGCGTCGAATAGCGGTTCCTTGTCTTCCTGGTTGTCCTTGTTGTAGGCCAGAGGCTGGCCTTTCATCAGGGTCAGCAGGCCCATCAGTGCGCCGAACACGCGACCGGTCTTGCCGCGCACGAGCTCCGGCACGTCCGGGTTTTTCTTTTGCGGCATGATCGAGCTGCCGGTGCAGAAACGGTCGGGCAGATCGATGAACTGGAACTGCGCGCTGGTCCACAGCACCAGCTCTTCGGAGAAGCGCGAAAGGTGCATCATCGCGATGCTGGCGGCCGAGCAGAACTCGATGGCGAAATCGCGATCGGAAACATTATCCAGCGAATTGCCGCCAACCGCGTCGAAACCCAGCAATTGTGCGGTGTATTCACGATCGATCGGGTAGGTGGTGCCAGCCAGTGCCGCGCTGCCCAGCGGCATGCGGTTGGTACGTTTGCGGCAGTCGACCAGGCGTTCGTAGTCGCGGCTGAGCATTTCGAACCAGGCCAGCATGTGGTGCCCGAACGTCACCGGCTGTGCAGTCTGCAGGTGGGTGAACCCCGGCATGATGCTGGCGGCTTCACGCTCGGCCTGCTCCAGCAGGCCTTTTTGCAGGCGGGTGATTTCGGCCAGGATCAGGTCGATCTCGTCACGCAGCCAAAGACGGATGTCGGTGGCGACCTGGTCGTTACGACTGCGGCCGGTGTGCAGCTTTTTACCGGTCACGCCGATGCGGTCGGTCAGTCGCGCCTCGATGTTCATGTGGACGTCTTCGAGGTCGATGCGCCAGTCGAACTGGCCGGCCTCGATTTCACCCTGGATGGTCTTCAGGCCATCGATGATGCTGTCGCGCTCGGCATCGGTCAGCACGCCGACCTTGGCCAGCATGGTGGCGTGGGCGATCGAGCCCATGATGTCGTGGCGATACAGGCGCTGGTCGAAGGTGACGGAGGCGGTGAAGCGGGCGACGAAGGCGTCGACGGGTTCACTGAAGCGGCCGCCCCAGGACTGATTGGTCTTGTCAGTGCTCATGAATTCGCTCGTATCGGCTTGATGAAAGAAGGCGTGGAACGCTGGCGCGGATAATAACAGGGTTGCCAATCCTGTCGCTGACACTGGTCGACACGTTTTCACTGGACCTGTAGGAGCGAGCAGGCTCGCGATGATCCTGAGCGCGACGCGTGTATCCAGGATACCCGCGTTTTCGTTAACGCCCATCGCGAGCAAGCTCGCTCCTGCATTAGCGCAACGATATTTTTCAATTGAGCTGTATCGTCCCGGCAACCGTCTACAGTTGGACAATAGGATCAGCGCACTTCTCGGTGCAGCCGCTGACCATAAAAAAGAGTGGGGTGTTCATATTGCGTATCAGCAAACCCTGTGGCGATGTGTCGCCAATGCGGGCCTGGGCCGCCAGTTGCCTGGCAGATGAAAATTTAGCCGCCCGACCAGCGGCACTTTTTGACGCTCGGGCTAGTCTTAGCGTGGATCGCGGTGACAGACGTCACTTCACCTGTCTACGCTATCCTTGTGCGAGACTCACGCAGGAATCCAGCGCAATATGAATGTCCTGATCGTTGATGACGAACCCTTGGCCCGCGAGCGCCTGAGCCGAATGGTTGGCGAACTCGAGGGATACAGTGTCCTGGAGCCTAGTGCCACGAATGGCGAAGAGGCGTTGGCACTGATCGACAGCCACAAGCCGGATATCGTGCTGCTTGATATCCGCATGCCCGGCCTCGATGGCCTGCAAGTGGCTGCGCGGTTATGCGAACGCGAAACTCCGCCCGCCGTGGTGTTCTGCGCCGGGCCCGATGAATTTGCCGTGGAAGCCTTACAGGCCAGCGCCGTAGGCTATCTGGTGAAACCTGTGAGAACTGAACAGTTACATGACGCATTAAAGAGAGCCGAGCGCCCCAGCCGTGCCCAGCTCGCCGCCCTGACCCGCCCTGCTGCCGAAAGCGGCAACGGCCCGCGCAGCCATATCAGCGCCCGAACCCGTAAAGGGATCGAGCTGATTCCGCTGGATCAGGTGGTGTACTTCATTGCCGACCACAAATACGTGACCTTGCGCCACGAGGGCGGTGAGGTGCTGCTCGATGAGCCGCTCAAGGCCCTCGAGGACGAATTCGGTGACCGTTTCGTGCGTATCCATCGCAATGCACTGGTCGCCCGCGAGCGTATCGAGCGATTGCAACGCACACCCCTGGGGCATTTTCAGCTGTTCCTCAAAGGCCTCAACGGTGATGCGCTGATCGTCAGCCGGCGCCATGTGGCTGGTGTGCGCAAGATGATGCAGCAGCTTTAATCAGCTGTCCGCAGGTGAATTTCACACCCGATTGCCGGACATCCGGGGCCAGGGAGGCCGAGTAGTATCTGATACAAGTCAAAGTGGATTTGGCTGAGCTGTTATTATCTGCCGTATCTATTCAGTACGGATTGATCCATGTCCTCTCGCCAGATCCGCATCGCCACCCGCAAAAGCGCACTCGCCCTGTGGCAGGCCGAATACGTCAAAGCCCGCCTTGAGGCGGCTCATCCGGGCTTGCTGGTGACCCTCGTCCCGATGGTCAGTCGTGGCGACAAGCTGCTCGACTCACCGCTGTCGAAAATCGGCGGCAAGGGCCTGTTCGTCAAGGAACTCGAAACCGCGCTGTTGGAAAATGAAGCCGACATCGCCGTGCACTCCATGAAGGACGTGCCGATGGACTTCCCCGAAGGCCTCGGCCTGTTCTGCATTTGCGAACGGGAAGACCCGCGCGATGCCTTCGTTTCCAACACCTACACCAACCTGGATGAGTTGCCCCAGGGCAGCATCGTCGGCACCTCCAGCCTGCGCCGCCAGGCTCAATTGCTGACCCGTCGTCCGGACCTGGAAATCCGCTTCCTGCGCGGCAACGTCAACACCCGCCTGGCCAAGCTCGATGCCGGCGAATACGACGCCATCATCCTCGCCGCGGCCGGCCTGATCCGTCTGGGTTTTGAGGATCGCATCACATCGGCCATCAGTGTCGACGACAGTCTTCCAGCCGGTGGCCAGGGTGCGGTGGGGATCGAATGCCGCAGCGCCGACAGCGAAATTCATGCGCTGCTGGCACCCCTGCATCACCAGGACACCGCCACTCGCGTGACCGCCGAACGTGCCCTCAACAAGCACCTCAATGGCGGTTGCCAGGTGCCGATTGCCTGTTACGCCGTGCTGGAAGGTGAACAGGTCTGGTTACGTGGGCTGGTCGGTGATCCGAGTGGTGGCCGGCTGCTCAGTGCCCAGGCTCGTGCGCCGCGTGGCGATGCCGAGGCTCTTGGTGTGCAAGTGGCCGAAGACCTTTTGAGCCAGGGCGCCGACGAGATTCTCAAAGCGGTCTATGGCGAGGCTGGTCACGAGTGACCGGCTGGCGCTTGCTGCTGACGCGTCCCGCCGATGAGTCGGCGGCGCTGAGCAGTTTTTTGGCCGAGCAGGGGATATTCAGTAACAGTCTGCCGCTTTTGGACATCGTGCCGGTTGCGACCACTGACACAATGCACCAGGTGATTCAGGCGCTGGATCAGTTCTGCGCCGTCATCGTGGTCAGCAAGCCGGCCGCCCGGATCGGTGTCGAGCTGCTTGAGCGGTTCTGGCCAACGCCGCCCGCTGTGAAGTGGTTCAGCGTCGGTGCGGCGACTGCGCAGATCCTCGAGGATCACGGATTGGACGTGAGCTTCCCGGCAGAAGGCGATGACAGTGAAGCCTTGCTCGAACTTTCCCGACTGCGCGAGGCTATCGCACAACCCGATGCGCGAGCGCTGATCCTGCGCGGGGAGGGTGGGCGCGAGTTGCTGGCTGAGCGTTTGCGTGAGCTTGGTGCTAGTGTCGAGTACCTGGAGTTGTACCGCCGGGCATTGCCGGTTTACCCGCCGAAAGCGCTGCCGGAACGGATCCAGGCGGAACGCCTGAACGGGCTGGTGGTCAGCAGTGGACAAGGTTTTGAGCACCTGCATCAGTTGGCCGGCGATGCCTGGCCGCAATTGGCGCGGTTGCCGTTGTTTGTACCAAGCCCCAGGGTTGCCGAGCTGGCGTATGCCGCCGGGGCCAAAACAGTTGTGGATTGTCGCGGTGCCAGTGCCGCGGCCTTGCTGACGGCGTTACGGGAGCATCCCGTGCCCGTTTTCTAATGCAAAGGATGGATACGTGAGCGAAACAGCCTTGCCGAAAGATGACTCGCGACCGGTGCTTGATACACCTGTTGATGCTCCTGTTGATGAAATGCCGCCGCCACCTGCTGCCGTGCAGCGTCGAGGCAATGGTCTGGCTATCGTCGCGCTGCTGCTGGGCGCGGCCGGTGTTGCGGTTGGCGGTTGGGGTGTCTGGCAGGTGCGTCACCTGCAGGCCAATAACCAGCAGCAACTGAGCCAGGTTCAAGCGTTGAATGACCAGGC
Source organism: Pseudomonas sp. Pseusp3 (assembly GCF_047304225.1). NCBI lineage: Bacteria > Pseudomonadati > Pseudomonadota > Gammaproteobacteria > Pseudomonadales > Pseudomonadaceae > Pseudomonas > Pseudomonas sp. Pseusp3. The sequence continues at coordinate 21,022 of NZ_JBGLYV010000081.1, forward strand.
GCAGAACCTCAAGCTCAATGAGGAACGCTTGAGCGCACGCCTGGCGCAATTGCCTGCCGCCGATGAGCTGGAAGCGCGCAGTCGCCTGGTGATCCAGCTGCAAGGTGATCAGCAGCGTTTGAACCAGCGTCTGGAAACCATACTCGGTGCCAGTCGCAAGGACTGGCGCCTGGCCGAAGCCGAGCATTTGCTGCGTCTTGCCAGCCTGCGACTGTCCGCCTTGCAGGACATCAGCAGCGCCCAGGCACTGGTCCAGGGTGCCGACGAGATACTGCGCGAGCAGAACGACCCAGGCGCCTTTGCCGCTCGCGAGCAGGTGGCCAAGACCCTGGTTGCCCTGCGCAGTACCGGGCAACCGGATCGTACCGGGCTGTTTCTGCGTCTGGGCGCGTTGCGCGATCAAGTGGCCAGCCTTACCGAGCTGGCGCCGGAGTACAAGGACCGTGGCGATTCGTTGCTGGGCCTGACTGCCGATGGCGACGGTGCCAGTCGCTGGGCGCAATGGTGGGATCAGATTTCGCGCTACATCCGTATCGATTTCAATGCCGATAAAAACGTTCGCCCATTGCTGGCCGGCCAGAGCCTGAGTCAGGTGCGCCTGGCCCTGAGCCTGGCGCTGGAGCAAGCACAGTGGGCCGCGCTCAATGGTCAGGCGGCGGTTTACTCCCAAGTGCTGGACGAAGCGCGGGACATTCTCAAAGGCAACTTCAACCCGGACAACGCGCAAAGCAAAGTCATGCTTGAGCAGGTGGCCGAGTTGAGCGAGCAGCCCGTCACCGTTGTCACGCCGGATATGACCGGCACCCTGAGCGCGGTGCAGGGGTATCTGGAGCGGCGCAACGTCAACGCCGAAGATTCGGTCAAGCCACTGGCCAAGCCTGCCGCGAACACCGCGCCGGAGGCCATGCCATGAAACGCCTCTATGTGATCGTGTTCCTCGTGATCGCCGCTGCCGCTGCGCTGGGGCTGGCGATTGCAGAACATTCCGGCTACGTGCTGATTGCCTACAAGACCTTCCGCTATGAGTCGAGCCTGTGGGCTACTTTGGCGCTGGTGGCTGTGCTCTGGCTGGTGATCTGGGGCATCAAGTCGCTGGTCGAACTGCTGATGGCTTCCAGTGGCGTGGTCAATCCGTGGTCGCGACGTAACCGTAGCCGTCGGGTGCAGGTGGCGATCGAGCACGGTCAACTCGACCTGGCCGAGGGGCGCTGGGCCAGCGCGCAGCGTCACTTGCATCGGGCTGCCGAAGCCGAGCGCCAACCGCTGCTTTACTACCTCGGTGCGGCCCGTGCCGCAAACGAACAAGGCAATTACGAAGAAAGCGACAACTTGCTGGAGCGTGCCCTGGAGCGTCAGCCTCAGGCCGAGTTGGCGATCGCTTTGAGCCACGCCCAGTTGCAGACCGACCGCGGTGATACCGAAGGCGCCCTCGCCACCCTGCAAGCCATGCGTGAACGCCACCCTCATAACGCACAGACCCTGCGTCAGTTGCAACGCCTGCTTCAGCAGCGTGGTGACTGGTCGACAATGATTCGCCTGCTGCCGGAGCTGCGCAAGGACAAAATCCTGCCGGCGGCCGAGCTTGCCGAACTGGAGCGCCGGGCCTGGGGGGCGAACCTGTCCCTGGCGGCGCAACGGGAAGAAGACGGGACGGTGGGGCAGCAATCGCTCGAACGTGCCTGGCAACAACTGACCTCGGCACAGCGTCAGGAGCCGCAACTGGTGCTCGCGTATGCCGAACAACTGCGTCAGTTGGGGGCTCAGGTCGAAGCCGAAGAAGTGCTGCGCACTGCTCTCAAGCGCAGCTACGACAGTCACCTGGCACGGCTCTACGGGCTGGTTCGCGGCAAAGATCCGGCCCGTCAGTTGCAGGCTGCCGAAGGTTGGCTCAAGGAGCATCCGGCCGATCCTGGTCTGCTGTTGACGCTGGGCCGTCTATGCCTGCAAAACAGTTTGTGGGGCAAGGCCCGGGACTATCTGGAAAGCAGCCTGCGTGTACAACGCAATCCGGAAGCCTGTGCGGAACTGGCGAGGTTGTTGGCGCAAATGGGCGATACCGAGCGCAGCAACCAGCTGTTTCAGGAAGGCCTGGGGTTGTTGGATGAGCGCTTGCTTGCGGCCCCTCTGCCGGTGCCGGCCCGCGCTTGACCCATACGCTGGCGCCAGGCTCCGGCGTCTGAGCGATGACCTGCGGCGAGGCAGAAATCTTCCTCGCCGCAGTAGATGATCGGTTGAAATTCAGTTGCCAGATTTCGTCGCAGGCAAAGTCCTACAGGGGACTACATCTTATCCTCTCGCCTGCGTCGGGATTTCCCTACACCTGTGCTGAAGTCTCCGTGGGCACTTGCCTTGAAAGGCCTTCGCGCTTTCCTCTACCGTAATGGTCTGTCACTACTTTTACGGAAAAGCCATGTCTTTGGCCTGCTCACGCTCCTTGTTTTTCATGGCTTTCGTTGCGGGTGCCCTGGCAATGGGCGTTTCCTACTACCTGGAATATGCAGTGGGCCTGCGGCCTTGCGGCTTGTGTCTTGTGCAACGGTTTTGTCTGGCGCTCTTTACCGGTGTCTGCCTGATGGCTTCGGTCCATGGCCCCGGTCGCATCGGAAACGTTCTGTATTGGCTGCTCGGTCTTGGTTGCAGCCTGGCCGGCACTGTCACGGCGTGGCGACAGGTCCTGCTGCAAAGCCTACCGGCGGAACAGGCAACGGCGTGCTCGACCCATCTGACAGATCTGTTGGTCAGTTCGCCCTGGCTATCCGTCGTACAGCAAATGTTCAAGGGCGCTGCCGATTGTGTGGAAATTTCCTGGACACTGTTTGATCTGAGTCTCACAGAGTGGAGCCTGCTGTTCTTCGTCGCTATGTTGATTCTGGCCGTTTACCAGTCGTTGCGACTGGTCTGGATCAGCTATCAGCGACCACTCAGCGGCGAGTCGTCGCACCGGGCCTTTGCGGGCGATTAAACACTTGTATGAACTTTATCTCGTGCGTACCTTGAAGCTGGTGTCGCGCGGGCATAATCTGGCCCGCACGTGTCATTGGAATTATGTTGCTCGATGACGCTCTGCCTGACCGCCCACTGACGTAACAAGAGGCGAACGGGCATAGAGCAGCTGACCCACAAGGGAAGAGAGATCACCATGCTCGAAAGTTGTCAGAATGCTCAGGAACGCTGGGGTGGAGTGCACCTGCTTATTGATCGCTGGTTGCAGGAGCGCAAAGAGCTGATCGATGCCTACGACAAGCTTGGCGCAAAACCTGAGGCGCTCGGTGAGGATCGTAAACCCTTGCAGGAATTCTGCGGCGTGCTGGTCGATTATGTATCGGCCGGGCACTTTGAGATCTACGAGCAACTGACGGGGGAGGCCAAGGCCTTCAACGACAAGCGTGGCCTGGAGCTCGCCGAGACGATCTACCCGCGGATCGACGTCATCACCGAAAAGCTGCTCGCGTTCAATGACCTGTGCGATGCAGGAAAGTGTGTCGCCGAAGAGTTCAAGACACTCGGCGGCCTGTTGCACGAACGCTTTGAGCTGGAGGACTGCCTGATCGAAGTGCTGCACACAGCCCACAAGGAAACCGATTCGGTTCAGGCCTGAAGCGCTTCCTGCAAGATCCCGAAACGGCGTGCCAAGGCACGCCGTTTTCGTTTGTGTCGTCAGCCGGTAGCACCGCGCAGTTCGACTTCGAACACCAGTGGAGTGAACGGCGCGATCACGTCGCCGGCACCGTCGGCACCATAGGCCTGGGCCGATGGAATCACCAGTCGCCATTTCGCCCCGACCGGCATGTTTTGCAATGCGCTGCGCCATCCGGCGATCACGCTGTCGAGACTGAACCACTGTGGCTGACTGTTCTGATCGAACACCGTGCCGTCGGGCAAGCGACCGATGTACAGCACCTGCACCTTGCCGTTCGGTCCGGCCTTGGCGCCAGTGCCCGGCGTCAACTCGGTCAGCAACACGCCATCAGCCAGTTCTCGCACGTCGGGTCTGGCTTTCTCGGCGGCGAGAAAGCGCTGTTCTTTTTCCAGTGCCATTTCGCTTTGCGGCTCGGCTGACTGCATGGCAATCCGGGCTTCATGCTCGGTCAATATCTGCTGGATCTGCTCGTCCTTCAGCGCCAGCGGCTTGCCCTGATAGGCCTGCTGCAATCCTTCGACCAGTGCCTGGAGTTGCAGGTCGGGTGCCTCCTGGCGCAAGCGTTCGCCAAGGCTCGCGCCCAGGCTGTAAGCAAGATCGTGGGCTTCATTTTCCTGTGTTGTTGCGGCGGCCTGGGCCGCCGAAAAAAACACGCACAGCGATAAAAAAAGGTAGCGCGACATGGGCACTCTCCGACCTGAATTGCGGGCGATTATGCCAGCGAGAATGCGCGCAACGGTGAACTGCTTTTGCTTCGACGCAGAAGTTTTTCGGTCCTTTGCAACGCAACGCTTTCGATAGTGTCAACATGCCCTAGCGGCGGTTGCAGCAGAGGTCTAGTATGAGCCGCACTCACTTCAGCCAGGAGGTAAACCATGTCGGCCACCAAGAAGCCAGTAAACACTCCATTGCACCTGCTCCAACAACTCTCGAGCAGCCTGCTCGAGCACCTGGAAACCGCTTGTTCCGAAGCCTTGGCTGATGCTGAAAAACTGCTCGCCAAACTGGAAAAGCAGCGCGGAAAAGCGCAAGAAAAACTGCACAAGTCCCGCACCAAATTGCAGGACGCTGCGGCGGCCGGAAAAGCCAAGGCGCAAGCCAAGGCCAAGGACGCAGTGGCCGATCTTGAGAAGCTGCTCGATGCCCTCAAAGATCGTCAATCGGAAACCCGCGGCTACATTCTGCAACTCAAGCGCGATGCTCAGGAAAGCCTGAAACTGGCCCAGGGCGTCGGTCGTGTACAAGAGGCTGTCGGCAAGGCGTTGTCCCTGCGCGCAGCCAAGCCTGCTGCGGCACCTGCGAAGAAAGCCGCCGCCAGACCGGCTGCCGCAAAAGCACCGGCCAAGCCTGCTGCTGCAAAACCGGCAGCTGCCAAACCAGCAGCGAAAACTGCCGCCGCCAAACCGGCTGCGAGAAAACCGGCTGCTGCCAGCGCCGCGAAACCTGCAGCTAAAACCACGGCTGCCAAGCCAGCCGCTGCTCGACCTGCCGCTGCAAAAGCTGTCGCTGCCAAACCAGCAGCGAAAACCGCCGCCGCTAAACCGGCTGCAAAACCAGCAGCAAAACCAGCAGCAAAACCGGCCGCTAAACCAGCCACCCGGACCGCCGCGGCGAAACCTGCTGCCAAGCCGGCTGCCAAACCTGTCGCTGCCAAACCAGCGGCAAAACCAGCAGCCAAGCCAGCGGCAAAACCTGCTGTAAAAGCGACTGCCAAGCCAGCTGCAAAACCAGCCGCAAAACCGGCAGCAGCGAAACCTGCCGCTGCCGCCAAGCCAGCCACTGCAAAACCAGCTGCCGCGAAACCGGCCACTGCAAAACCCGCTGCAAAACCAGCAGCCAAACCTGCAGTGAAAAAGCCGGTTGCCGCCAAGCCAGCCACCGCACCGGTTGCCAAGCCAGTCGTACCGGCTGCGCCAGCAGCACCTGCTCCGGCAGCAACTACCTCGACAGTCGCGCCAGCACCTACGCCTGCCGCAACGTCGAGCGCTGTAACCACCCCAACCAGCGCTTCCTAAGTGCCGGTTACCGGGGCGCCCCGGGGGTTGCGCGGGGGGCGGGGGAGGGGGGGGGGCGCCCCCGGGACCCCCTACCGCCCGGGGGGTAGATAGGGGTGGGGCCCATTGGG
>NZ_JBGLYV010000082.1:0-26040 GCF_047304225.1 Pseudomonas sp. Pseusp3
CACTCGTAGCTCAGCTGGATAGAGTACTCGGCTACGAACCGAGCGGTCACAGGTTCGAATCCTGTCGAGTGCACCATTTAAGAGTTAGTTACAGCAATGTAAGTAACTTGGCTTCAACCAGTTGTGATCTGGTATAAAAACACAAATTGCACTCGTAGCTCAGCTGGATAGAGTACTCGGCTACGAACCGAGCGGTCACAGGTTCGAATCCTGTCGAGTGCACCATACAAACAAAAAGCCCGCCTTTAAAGCGGGCTTTTTGCCGTCCGGGATTTGGCTTTTCCTTTCGTGCATCCCCTCTTGTCGAACTCCACCTGTGCGCTGCGACCTCTCTTGGTGTCGTATCGGTAGGTCGTGGCTGAATTGCGAATACTGATCTTGTCTGGCTTGCCAAGCGCGCTTTCGACGTCTTGCTGGCTCATGCCCGCGATTACCCGCTGATTGATGATCGCCTCTCGGCGCTCCCTGGCGCTGATCAGGTTTCCACACCTGTCCTGCGTTTGGCCGACTACGGTTGGCTCTCTGCTTTTGATGCTCACCGCTGATGTTTCACGGGGTTCGGCTGGCGGCATAAGCGCCACCGTGCTGCCAGGTGTAAAGGCGCGGACGTCCTGAAGTGAAACGCGTTCTCCCGCGGCACAGCTCAGCGTGGTGAAGGTGATGCGTCCATCGGCCGCTTCGCAGCGTTGAACGGTGGTGGCGAGTGCCAGGGGCAGGGGGCCGAGCAGGCTGAGCAGTAAAAGGAATTGTGAAACCGATGGCATCGGGCGTCCTCCATGACGTTCCTTTTCAAGGGTAGCGGCTACAATTTTCGCAGGGGGTGTGTTTTCTTTTCAGAATACGTCGTCGCATTTTCATGGATCAGGGCGATGCTCAAGATTGTTGTGCAAGCGCTTGTTTCAGCCACGATTTTTTAACGTTTAAAACCGTCAGGCGGTGTATCATTGCGCCCGTCAGCCCCGCCGGGGCTTGTGGAATACCTCCATGGACTTACCCAGTAGTTACTCAGTACCCCGTTTCACCAATCATGAATTGACTGATTGATCCTTCCGGCGTGCCCCGCTGCTGGGAGTGGAGTTCGCCTATGTCCGAAGTTGAAGTAAAGAAAACGCAGGAAAGCTTGCAGGATCGCCTGGCTCAGGTGGTTGAGTTGCTGCAGCGCCAGCGTGTGGTAGAAGACCTGACTCACCGCCAGGAAGGCCCGCATCATGACCGGGTCGAGAACCTGGTCCACCGGCAGAACCTTGTCGAGTTGCAACGCAAGCTCGATGACCTGCACTCCGCCGACGTCGCCTACATCCTTGAAGCCTTGCCGCTGGACGATCGTCTGACGCTCTGGCAATTGGTCAAGGCCGATCGCGACGGCGACATCCTTCTTGAAGTATCCGATTCGGTTCGTGAATCGCTGATCGCCGACATGGACGATCACGAGCTCCTGGCAGCGGCCAGGGACATGGATGCCGACGAACTCGCTGACCTGGCCTCCGAGCTGCCGCGAGACGTCGTCCATGAGCTCATGGAGACCCTCGATCAGCAACAACGCGAACGCGTGCGTTCGGCACTGTCCTACGACGAGGAGCAGGTCGGTGCGTTGATGGACTTCGAGATGGTGACCATCCGCGAGGATGTCAGCCTTGAAGTGGTCTTGCGTTATCTGCGCCGTCTCAAGGAGTTGCCGGGCCATACCGACAAACTGTTCGTGGTCGATTACGACGGCGTCCTCAAGGGTGTGTTGCCGATCAAGCGTTTGCTGGTCAACGATCCGGACAAACAGGTTTCCGAGGTGATGGCCAGCGATCCGGTGAGTTTTCATCCGGACGAAGACGCTTACGATGCTGCCCAGGCATTCGAGCGTTATGACTTGATCTCCGCGCCCGTGGTCGACAAGAACGGCAAGCTGATCGGCCGTCTGACCATCGATGAAATGGTCGACCTGATCCGTGAAGAGAGCGAAAGCGAAGTTCTCAACATGGCGGGTCTGCGTGAAGAGGAAGACATTTTTGCGTCGGTCTGGAAATCCCTGCGTAACCGTTGGGCCTGGCTGGCGATCAACCTGATTACCGCGTTCGTGGCTTCCCGGGTCATCGGTTTGTTCGAAGGTTCGATCGAGAAGCTCGTGGCGCTTGCGGCGTTGATGCCGATCGTCGCGGGGATCGGTGGTAACTCGGGTAACCAGACCATCACCATGATTGTTCGGGCCATGGCGCTGGATCAGGTGAGCACCGGTAATACCTCGCGCCTGATGCGCAAGGAATTGGCCGTCGCATTGATCAACGGCGTGATCTGGGGCGGGGTGATTGGTGTGGTTGCCTACCTGCTCTATGGCAGTTGGTCATTGGGTGTGGTGATGACCGCCGCGATGACGCTCAACTTGTTACTGGCGGCGTTGATGGGGGTTCTGATCCCGATGACCCTGGCGAAGATGGGGCGTGACCCGGCAATGGGCGCCAGTGTGATGATCACCGCCATGACCGACAGCGGAGGCTTTTTCATCTTCCTCGGGCTGGCGACAATCTTCCTGCTCTGAAGTCCCCGGTCATAGAAAACCCGCCTTTGGCGTATTGCTGTAGGAGCGAGCTTGCTCGCGATGGTCGTTAACGATGCCGCGTGTTTACTGACTAAACGCGGCGCTCTTGAGTCCATCGCGAGCAAGCTCGCTCCTACACCATCACGCCTTTGGCGGGTTTTTTTGGGCCTGAATTTCAGGCAAAAAAAAGCCAGCGATCAGGCTGGCTTGAGCTTTCTGCTTGAATCAGGACGCGTCGGCGGCCATTTCAGCATCATGCGCGATCAGCGAAACCAGGGCGTTCTGCTGTCGGTGGGAGAGTTGGCGGAAGCGCTGCAGCAGCTCCCGTTCGTGCAAGGAAAGCTCCGGGCTGTCCAGGCGCATGCTCAACTCTTCTCCCAGTGCGCCTTCCTGAATAAGACTCTGCTCAAGGCGCGCAATGATTTCGGAGTTCATGCTGCGGTGATGATTGCGAGCCACCTCGGCAATGCGTTCACGCATTCCGTCTGGCAGACGTACGACGAACTTGTCAGCCGTACGGCTGGAATAAATTGCCTGTTTCAATGGGCGCATATATTTAACCGGTTAGTTCAGGGGAGCGGTTTTCGGGATTGGCCGCAGGATGTCTGGTAGGACAAGCACTCTGACCAAATGTTCAACCTGAATTGATAGAGACGCATATCATGCCTCAAACCAGCCAGATCCTTGGCGTCAATTCTATGACAAATATTGAACGGTATAAAGGCGTTCTGCCAGCACCAATTATCAGAAATGCGCACTGGTTTGAAAAGTTCGACCGGGCCGTATTGCTTGATGCATCCCCCGCCCGACGAAAGGTTTCTGACGAGAGGAATAAGCGGACTCGATCCCCGTTCCTTGCCTTTACAGGATAGTGGCAAATTGCCGATTTACTAGGGGGAAGTCTTATGGCGAGGGCGAATTCGGGATGGATGGCAGGCTATTGCAGCGGATCTGCCAGGCCGGGATTAACGCAGCACCGGATCAAACTTGATCTTGCGTCCGGCGATCAGCGCGAGCACGAACAGGCCGGTGAAGACACCACAGGCGATCAGGGGAAGGGTGACGACCATGTCCTGGGTCAATGACAGATGAAAAATGCCGCTCAACAAGGCGAGGATGAAAAAACTCGCGGCTGATCTGGACATGCTGTGCTCCTGGTGGGGGATTCAAAATACCAAGCGTTCGGAAGATGGCGCCGGTAGCAGGATGCTTTCCTTGCTCGCTTGCGGGCTGACAAATCCGTGCCGATCACTCAATTGCGCCAGTTGCGGCGCCTTCTGCAACTGAAGGTAATGCGGCATACGTTGGGCAACCTGCGTAACGCTGCTCTCGGGAATAAAATGAAATCCCGATAAGACTGCCAGTACGATTGCATTCGAGAGTAAAAGAACGCTGTTCATGGCGCTGGCCTCGGTTGCTCTGTGAGACCAGTAAAAGCAGCGTGCATGCCAGAGTCTATCGACAATTAAAGTCTTTAAAAACAATGAATTAAGTTATTTTTGGTAAAGCACCCTATTGCATTTTGCAAGGGTGGCTTTTTGCGGTGATGCAATTTGCACGGTAAACAAGTCCGCCCCCGGCTGAGGCGTATGCCTACACTTAAAAAGCCCTACGGACGACATGACAAAAGCCGGCCCGGCCGTTAACATGCACGCCGTCCATCGCGCCGCGTTTCGTTGCGCCCGACTTGTGTCTCAGTAGCTCAATTGGATAGAGCATCCCCCTCCTAAGGGGAAGGTTGGCAGTTCGAACCTGCCCTGGGACACCATATTTCGCAGCTCCCCCGCCTGCTTCAACGCTTCATTTTCACGACGTGTAGATAAAGTTCGACAAATTCAGGTACCTGGATTGATCGAATCCATCAACTCTACCTTCGCGACTTTCCATCTCCTCTCCCAAGTAGTCTGAATCTCCCATCCCGCCTGGGAGTATCGGCCGATGTGCAACCTCCGGTGCCTGTTCATAGTTGTGACCAATAGAACCGAAAATGGTCCACGGTCGGCCCCCGATGACTGGACCCGCTCAGGAGAAAGTCATGACTATGCGCAAGAAAACCTCATCGTCAACGAGTGACCTGGCCAATATCGCCGGTGACCATCCTTCACCCGTCAGCCACGACTGGACTTTTACCTACGTGAGCGATCGATCCCGCCTTTACACTCCGCTCGTCACCACCGACCTGAAAGACTACGCCCCCGGCAGCACCGCCATCATCACGGCCAGCGGTTTCGCCGCCGGCAGTACAGTGACGCTCGAAGTGGACCACGCCATCGGTGCTGGCGCGGATGGCGTATGGGGCACGTCCGACGATGTGCTCAATACCAACACCGGCGCGGGGCACGAGCCCTGGTCCGTGACCGACGGCGGCGCCGGCGATCTCGACGGCCAGGTCAACGGCAGCGTCACCACCTCGTGGTACGTGAATCCCGACGACTCGGCAGGCGCGACGTTTCTGCTTACGGCGGCCTCTGCGGGCGCCGATGGAGTAGTCGGCACCGCTGACGACGTCGTGGCGACTGCGTCGTTTACGGACAGCGTTTTGAGCGTCGTGGCGACTGGCGAGGACGTTACGCTGGACGAGACGGCCGGGTTGCAGAACGGAACTGCCACGCCAGGCTCTGCTGGAGACGCTGACGACAACGACATTCTGGTGGCGTCGCTGCCCTCGACCTTCGCCACCCGTTTGACCGCACTGGGGGCAGGTACCGCCACGGGTGCGGCCTTGAGTGGCTATTCCGGTGCCGTGGGCAACACGGGCAGCAATGCGTTCACCATTACCTCCACGCCTGGAGCAAGCATTACCGATGTCAGCTTCGTCGGCAGCACTGGCGCACCACTCAATGGCGTGGACAGCGGGCTGTTGACCCTCGATGGCATCAGCATCCTTCTCTATACCGATACGAACAACAACATCGTCGTGGGTCGAGCCGGAAGCGCAAGCGGTGCGATCGTGTTCGCTGCCTACATTGAAGAAACCGGATCGCCGGTCACGGGCGGCAAGCTCTGGACCGTGGAGTACCAACCGCTCAAGCATCCGGATATGACGAACGCCGATGATTCACTCAATCTGCTGAACAAGGTTTTCATCGGAGCCAGCCAGGACCTGGAGTTCAGTCTGGCCAATGCCCCCTCCGGCCAGAACCTGTTCCTGATGTTTACGACGGCGACCCCGACCGTTGTCAACGACGCTGGTGTCCTGCGGATTACGGACCCCACTATCATCGCTACCGGCAAGGACCCCGCGGACCAGTCAAGCGGCGCCAATATAACCACTGGCGACACGATCAATACCAGCCAGGCGGGCGGCCCGACCACCTTCGGCACCAATAATCAAATGATTGTGGAGCAGGAGGGCATCCGCTTTTCGTTCGTCACAGGTGCCAGGCAGAATGTGACCATTCCCAATCTGGATCAGAACGAAGCAGATGTTGAATCCAACATCGACTTTACCAGCGTCTTCAACGCCAAATCGGCAAGCTTCGACGTCGTGCAGTTGCAAAGCGGCAAGAGCGCAATCGTAAAAATCAGCGCATTCAGCACCGCGTATGAACCCGGCGTGAATTTCATCAACGGATATGCGGGCGATTCGTCGATTGCAATCACCAATGTTCGCGTCATCAATAAAAGCACCGGGCAGGTGATCGAGAACTCAGACGGATCGGTGAATAACCCGAGCATTGTCATCAGCGTCGTTGGCGGGGTTGCAACCATCACCGGCGTTTTGGCCGGCTATCAGATTCAATACACCACAACGGCGGATCACAACCGCGTGCTCGTCGAGAACGGGGCGGCTGTCGACGCCAAGGGCAATAACCACGCCGACTTTGATATCGGTGGCTTCAAGCTGGTCCAGGCCTCTATTTCGAAAACCGAAATCGGCTCCAAGATCATCTTCGACGACGACGGGCCGAGCATCAGCACCACCGGCACGGAGCCGACGCTGACGGTGGACGAGACGGTATTGGCGACCAACGCCACTCAGAGCTTCGCCGCCAACTTCACTTCGGCGTTTGGCGCCGATGGCGCCGGCACCCTGACCTATGCGCTGGGCGTGGTGGCGGGTGCTTCCGGGCTGACCGACACGGCCACCGGCGAGGCGGTGAACCTGTCGCTCAACGGCACCGTAGTCGAAGGCCGCACGGCCAGCACCAGCCTGCTGGTGTTCACGGTTAGCGTGGCCGCCAATGGCAGCGTCACCCTCGACCAGATCCGCGCCGTGGTGCATTCCAATACCACCAATCCCGATGATTCGACGAGCCTGACCGCGGACAACCTGGTGACGCTGACGGCGACCAAGACCGACAGGGACGGCGATAGCGCCATGGCGACGCTGAACATCGGGCAGAACCTGGTGTTCAAGGACGACGGACCGAGTATCAGCACCACCGGCGTGGAGCCAACGCTGACGGTGGACGAAACGGTGCTGGCGACCAACGCCACCCAGAACTTTGCCGCCAACTTCAGCTCGGCGTTTGGCGCCGATGGCGCCGGCACCCTGACCTATGCGTTGGGCGTGGTGGCCGGGGCCTCCGGGCTGACCGACACGGCCACGGGCGAGGCGGTGAACCTGTCACTCAACGGCACCGTGGTCGAAGGCCGCACGGTCACCACCAGCCTGCTGGTGTTCACGGCCAGCGTGGCCGCCAACGGTGATGTCACCCTCGACCAGATTCGCGCCGTGGTGCATTCCAATACCACCAATCCCGATGACTCGACGAGCCTGACCTCGGACAACCTGGTGACGCTGACGGCAACCAAGACCGACAAGGACGGCGACAGCGTCCAGGCGACGCTGAACATCGGGCAGAACCTGGTGTTCAAGGACGACGGACCAAGCATCAATACCACCGGCGTGGAGCCAACGTTGACGGTGGATGAGACGGTACTGGCGACCGACGATACCCAGAGCTTTGCCGCCAACTTCAGCTCGGCGTTTGGCGCCGATGGTGCCGGCACCCTGACCTATGCGCTGGGCATGGTGGCGGGGGCCTCCGGGCTGACCGACACGGCCTCGGGCGAGGCGGTGAACCTGTCGCTCAACGGCACCGTGGTCGAAGGCCGTACAGCCACGGGCAACCTGCTGGTGTTCACGGTCAGTGTGGCCGCCAATGGCAGCGTCACCCTCGATCAGCTCCGCGCCGTGGTGCATTCCAACGCCAGCAATCCGGATGACTCGACGAGCCTGACCTCAGACAACCTGGTGACACTGACGGCGACCAAGACCGACAAGGACGGCGACAGCGCCCAGGCGACGCTGAACATCGGGCAGAACCTGGTGTTCAAGGACGACGGACCAAGTATCAACACCACCGGCGTGGAACCAACGCTGACGGTGGACGAAACGGTGCTGGCGACCAACGATACCCAGAACTTCGCCGCCAACTTCACCTCGGCGTTTGGCGCCGATGGTGCCGGCACCCTGACCTATGCGTTGGGCGTGGTGGCCGGGGCCTCCGGGCTGACCGACACGGCCACGGGCGAGGCGGTGAACCTGTCACTCAACGGCACCGTGGTCGAGGGCCGCACGGCCACCACCAACCTGCTGGTGTTCACGGCTAGCGTGGCTGCCAACGGTGATGTCACCCTCGATCAGCTCCGCGCCGTGGTGCATTCCAACGCCAGCAATCCGGATGACTCGACGAGCCTGACCTCGGACAATCTGGTGACGCTGACGGCAACCAAGACCGACAAGGACGGCGACAGCGCCATGGCGACGCTGAACATCGGGCAGAACCTGGTGTTCAAGGATGACGGACCAAGCATCAGTACCACCGGTGTAGAGCCGACACTGACGGTGGACGAAACGGTGCTGGCGACCAACGATACCCAGAGCTTCGCCGCCAACTTCAGTTCGGCGTTTGGCGCTGATGGCGCCGGCACCCTGACCTATGTGCTGGGCATGGTGGCGGGGGCCTCCGGGCTGACCGACACGGCCTCGGGCGAGGCGGTGAACCTGTCGCTCAACGGCACCGTGGTCGAAGGCCGTACAGCCACGGGTAACCTGCTGGTGTTCACGGTCAGCGTGGCCGCCAACGGCAGCGTCACCCTTGACCAGCTCCGCGCCGTGGTGCATTCCAACACAACCAATCCTGATGATTCGAAGACGTTGACCTCGGACAACCTGGTGACACTGACGGCGACCATTACCGACAAGGAGGGCGACAGTGCCCAGGCGACGCTGAACATTGGGCAGAACCTGGTGTTCAAGGACGACGGACCAAGTATCAACACCACCGGCGTGGAGCCAACGCTGACGGTGGACGAAACGGTGCTGGCGACCAACGATACCCAGAGCTTCGCCGCCAACTTCACCTCGGCGTTTGGCGCCGATGGCGCCGGCACCCTGACCTATGCGCTGGGTGTGGTGGCGGGTGCTTCCGGGCTGATCGACACGGCCTCGGGCCAGGCGGTGAACCTGTCGCTCAATGGCGCCGTGGTCGAAGGCCGCACGGCCACGGGCAACCTGCTGGTGTTCACGGTCGGCGTAGCCGCCAATGGCAGCGTCACCCTCGACCAGATCCGCGCCGTAGTGCATTCCGACGCCAGCAATCCTGATGATTCGAAGACGTTGACCTCGGACAACCTGGTGACGCTGACGGCGATCAAGACCGACAGGGACGGCGACAGCGCCCAGGCGACGCTGAACATCGGGCAGAACCTGGTGTTCAAGGACGATGGGCCAGCACTCACTTTCGGCAACCTGATCGGAACCGGTAGCGTCCTTGCACAATCCGGGTTCTGGAATATGGCGACGGGAGCCGACGGGCTGGGCGCGGCCGGTCTGGATATCTCGCTGGTCAATAACCAGTTCACCCTCGTCAGGCCGGACAACACGACCACGACCGGGACCGGCACGCTCCACGAGCTGTCGCCATCACCGGATGTCAATGGCGCGTACCAGTTCGCGGGAACCTTGACCGGTGATTTCGACAACAACGTTGCAACGGCGAATACCACCGTCGACTACACGTTGACCGCCTATGCCGATGGTCGCTATGCACTGGATCTGGTGCAAGGCTTCAGTTCGACGATTGTGCTCAGCAGTGCCGACGGCTCGCTCGATGCCGGCGGCCCGGATTCGGTGCGCACATTGTTGATTCCGCAGACGAGTAACCCGGCTATTCCTTCGGCCTCCGAGGAGATTGTGTTCTTTTCCGCGAAGGCGCTGGCGACGACCGCGGACATCCTGACCGGCATCGGGCTCGGAGCACCCGACCCCACCGAAGCCGTGCTACAGACCAACCCGCTGCCATCGTACATAGACCCGGCGGCCATGAACGTCAGCACGTCCGGCATCGGTGTCGGCAATAACGTTTTCCAGGGAGATAACCTGGCGGCAATCAGCGCCGCCGATGAAAGTTTCGTGATCAATCCTGAGAGCCTGCTGACGGGAATGAAGGTCTTCATCGACAACTCCGTGGCGGGTTACAACACCGCGACCGAAGACCTGTACTACCGGATCTACTACGCGGATGGCACGTTCTCGAACCGCGTCGAGGTGAACACCCTGACTCCGGAGGCGGGCGGACAGGTGTCCTTCCTCATCCAGAAGGAGGGTGCGACCCTGATCGACGCTGTTCAGCTGACGATGGGCCGGGGTGATGTCAAGATTCCGGTGATCCAGTTCATTCAGCAGAGCGAGAGCCTGGCCAGCGATGTCCAGCTGGCGTTCAGCGCGACGCTGACGGACAAGGATGGGGACTCGGCGACGAGTACATTCGACGCCAACCTGTTCGCCAACGACCCGGCCAACGCATCCTTCGACTTCACGCTGGTTGGCACAGCCGGTGAGCAGGATGCATTCAACATCGATCTGTCAGTCAATCAGAACCTGTACCAGGTCAGCGGCTTCGATGTGGGCTCGGGCTTGCGGGACAAGCTGGTGCTCAACGGCGACCCGAACGCCGTTGTCCAATCGATCAACAACACCGGCGCAGATGGCGTCGTGACGGTTGCCGAGACTGGCGGACAAACAACGACCATCACCTTGGTCGGGACCCATATCCAGAGTACCGACATCTTTTTTGGCAGCGCCTGAGGCATTGCGCGCGTGAACGGATGCGAGGGTGGCCCAGGAAACCACCCTCGCATTCTTTTTTGCAGTTCTGATACGAGATCCCCATGATCGCATCCGCTGTGAACTGGCGAGCAGCACAGGGCTTAAAGAACGCGGCGGGTAGATACAGGATGACGCGGCAGGATAGGCCGAGAGCGACTTGAACATTCCGGGCACTCTGTTCCAGGCCTCCGACAAGGACGGCGACATGCTGACGGCCACCCCCACCTGAAAGTGAGGGACAGACCGTCTTGTATTGGCTTGAAATTCAATCCATCTCCACCCAGGAGGACTTGGGCGGTGCTTGGTTGTTGGTGAGCCCGTGTTTCAGCGCATACATCAGCAAGTCGATGCGGTTGATGAGATTCAGCTTTTGATAGATGTTGCTGAGATGGTTGTGCACGGTGTGCTCGCTGATCCCCAGGCGCCCGGCGATGCTCACATATTTGGCCGACGGTTCGCCCACGATGGCGCAAATCAGTTCTCTCTCGCGCAGCGTCAACCGCGCCTGTTTCGCCTTCTCCAGATTGCATTTCAAGGGTGCATGCCCGGTCGCGGCATAGCCGGAAAGGCCGCCTGCCCAGGCTCTATCCATTGCGATGTCGCTATGGTGGACCTTGAGGATGGCCTGGGTAATCGATTCCGTCGGGTCTTCCGCCAGCACGATGCCGCGAGCGCCAGCCTCTATCGCCTGGGCAGCGGGAACGGCTTCGTACAGGCCCTTGAACAGCAGCACTTTCATTTCAGCGTTGCGGGCGAGTCCCGCGACGACCTCCAGAGGATTCAGTGCATCCGGAAAGAAACTGAAAAAAATGACATTGGGCCGCAACTGATCGGCAAGATCCAGCGCATGGGAATAGGTGGTGGCCTGGCCTGCCACTTCCATTCGGGGCTTTCTGGCATCAATCAAGTCGTGAAGGCCCTTGAGCACGAGGGGGCGGCAATCGATCAGCATCACGCTTATTGGCGCTTTTGGGTCAGTGATCATTTTCCTGACCCCCTTGAAAAACCAACGATGGCCTCCGCCTGCTGGCCTTTGCGGGTCAGCAACTTGCTTGTCTGGTCGCCGCGATTGAAGGACAGATTTGATCGCCAGCAGGCCGCGATGATGCCCGCCCGGGCATTGGCAACCACCGGCCATGAGGCTATCTCCATCAACAGCGCCGGCAGGGAGGGCGAACATTTCCAGAAGGCAGGCAAAGCCCGAGAGAGAAAATAAATACGAATAATGATCAATGGATTGCACATGACGATGGACTCCCTCACCCCTCAACGGAGTCTAGGTCAGCCCAGGGGACTGCCAGCCTGACCATCCGTCAGTCGTCAATGCAAGACCAGTGCAGGCTGGCCTGATCGATGCTCTCGAGGGGGGAAGGAACCCTCGAAAATCAAGGCATTAGGCTCGTCACAGGTGACATGCGACCAAAGTCTGATGCTGATCAAAATCGTCAATTAATCGACGAATGGCGTTAACTTGGAAGTGCTATTTTTGGTTGGTCAATTTATCGGCGTATCTTGCCGGGTCGAGCCATCTGCAAGCCAGAGCTTGGCGAAATCAGTGCAGGCACTGGTCGCTCCCGTCCTGCGGGTTCGAAATAACAATCGATGCCCGCGCCACCACGTATGCGTCCGGCAATTGCGGGCATTCATTTATCAGCACTTTCTTGTGCACGATGTCTCGTTTTCAGTAACGCCTTCACCTGTTCGGAGTGAGGGTTGGGGAAGCTTCTCAAGGGAATACCACTGTTGGCCGATAACACGGACAGTCAGGGGCCAATTTGCCTTTTGCGGTTGGCTTGGGGGGGCCTCATCTCTGTGAGAAGGTGTTTGATAGCCTAGTGCCACCCGTTATCATCTGCGCGCCAAAACAGGGCTGCGAAGCTGAGTCCGTCCGTGTATTTGCCTTTGGGTTGTTCTTCTTAAATTGCCTGGAAATCTTCGATGCTGTCGTATCACCAAAAGCGTTTTCTGATCGTCGATGATTTCTCCGACTTTCGCAGTTCGGTTCGGTCGATGCTGCGCGAACTGGGTGTCAAGGAAGTGGACACTGCCGATACCGGCGAACAGGCGTTGAAAATGTGTTCGCAGAAGCAGTACGACTTCATCCTGCAGGACTTTCACCTGGGTGACGGCAAGAAAAACGGCCAGCAGGTGCTCGAAGACCTGATGGAGGAAAAACTGATCAGCCATGAAGCGGTGTTCGTCATGGTCACCGCCGAAACCAGCCAGGCCATGGTGCTCAGTGCGCTGGAGCACGAGCCCGATGCCTATCTGACCAAGCCCTTCAACCGTTCCAGCCTGGCCCAGCGCCTGGAGCGCCTGGAGCAGCGCAAGACCCTGCTCAAGCCAATCCTGCAGGCCCTTGACCGCGGCAAGCCGATGGAAGTGCTTAACGCCTGCATCGCCTTGTGCAAGCAAGACATCCGCTATTCGCCGCTGTGCCTGCGCTACCGCGCCGATGCTCTGCGCGACCTCAATCAGAACGAAGCGCTGGAGCGGCTGTACGACGGCATCATTGCCGACCGCCCGTTGCCATGGGCGTTTGCCGGGTTGGGCAAGTTGCTGTTCAAGCGCGGCCAGGTCGGGCAGGCCAAGGGCATTTACGAAAAAGCCCTGAAGGTCTTCCCGATGATGCCGTCGCTGTATGACGGCATGGCTGACGTGCTGGTCGCCGAAGGGGACACCAAAGGTGCACAGCGCGTTCTGGAAGAGGCGATCCGCCTGTCGCCGCTGGCGGTGCGCCGGCAAGCGTTGCTGGGCAAGCTGGCGATGACCAACGAGGACTTCGACACGGCGGCCAAGGCCTATCGCCAGGCCGTAAGCCAGGGTGCGCAGTCGCGGTTCAAGGATGCCGAGAGCAACCTCGGCCTGGCCCACGCATTGATCAGCAAGGGCAGCGAAAGGGGGTTGGACACGCGGACCCGACTGGAAATCAACACCACATTGAGCGCCGTGGCCAAGGAAAATCCCTCCGACCCGGGCCTGCAAATCCGCGCGCGCCTGATGAAGGCCACCAGTCTTTTACTCAACGATGCCGAGACGGCAGACAAGCTCACCGAACAAGCCCTGTTGCGCCTGGATGGCATGGAGCAATTCATGAGTGCTGAAGCTGCGTTGCTGGTGGCCAAGCAACTGAAAATGCTCGGGCAGAGCGAGGCCGGCACCGCGATGCTGAAAAACTGTGTGGAAATCTACGGCGACGATCCGGCGGTCATGAAGGACATCGCCAAGCAGACCGACGATCCGAGCATCCTCAATTCCGGTAACGCCGCTGCGGAACTCAACCGTCAGGGCGTGCGCGTGTACAAGACCGGCAATCTGGTGGAGGCCCGGCAGGTCTTTCGCAAGGCCCTGGCGATGCAGCCGAAGAACATCAGCATCGCCCTGAACCTGGCGCAGTCGTTGTTGCACGGCACCGATACCGGCGCTCCTTCAGCGGAGCTGGAAGAGTGCCGGACCTGCCTGAAAATGGTTGGCCTGATGCCCGACACCGACGCGCGCTATCCGCGTTACCAGAAGCTCAATAGCAAGGCGTTTGGTCAATGAACGACAACCGGCAGGCACTGGATTTCTCCACGGTGATCGCCTCTACCGTGCACGACATGAAGAACTCGCTGGCCATGTTGATGCAGGCCCAGAGCCAGTGGCTGGCGCGATTGCCGGAGTCGGCGCAGCAGACGCCGGAGCAGGGTGTGATCGACTTCGAGTTCGCCCACCTCAACGGCATGCTGGTGCAGTTGCTGGGGCTGTACAAGCTCGGCGTCAACCAGATGCCGTTGCAACCGGCCTACCATGAGCTGGACGATTTCATCGAAGCGCAGTTGGCTTGTCATCAGGACGTGTTCGCCAGCCGCGGCATCATGGCCACCTATGAAGTGGACCCGCTGAGCCCGCTGGGGTTCTTCGACCGCGAGTTGATCGCGTCGGTATTGGCCAACTGCATCAACAACGCCATTCGCTTTGCACGGCATGCCATTCTGATCAGTGTCAGCGACGAAGCCGGGCAACTGGTGTTGACCATCAATGATGATGGCGAGGGATATCCGGCGCAGATGATCGAGCGTCAGGCCGATTACGTGCAGGGCATCAATCAAAGCACCGGCAGCACCGGGTTGGGCCTGTACTTTGCCGGGCGAATTGCTGCGTTGCATCAACGCAACGGCGTCGGCGGGCGCACCGAAATCAGCAATGGCGGTCCGTTGGGCGGTGGCGTGTTCCGTCTTTACCTGCCCTGACAGACAGCATATTTATCGACGCTGCTTGAAATTCCGAACACGCGGAGCCTATTTTGTACGGTCGCCGTTCGCGGCCCGCACAAAAACAAGGATAGTGTCATGACCACCGTTGGCCTGAGTTCACTCGCGCAGCGATTGACGGGCATTGATGAAGTTGAATGTGTCACGCCGGATTTGAATGGCGTACCGCGGGGCAAAGTGATGACCTGCGAGGGGTTTCTCGACGGTCGACGTTTGCAGATGGCGCGGGGCGTGCTGCTGCAATGCATCATGGGCGGATATCCGCCGGCGCGTTTTTACGGCAGCGACGACGGCGACCTGGCGCTGATTCCGGACCCTGAACAAATCCACCGTCTGCCCTGGAGCCATCCGCCGCGGGCCTTCGCCATTTGTGACGCGGATGAACTGGGCACCACCACCAGCTGCAATCTGTCGACCCGTGGTCAGCTCAAGTCGGTGATTGCCCGTTATGCAGCCCGCGGCCTGGCGCCAGTGGTGGCGACCGAGCTCGAGTTTTTTGTCTTCGCCCCCAACACGGATCCGACCCAGGCTTTTCAACCGCCACTGGGGCTGGACGGTCGTCGCGAGGATGGTCAGTCGGCGTTCAGCGTCAGCTCCAACAATGGGTTGCGCCCCTTCTTCAAGGAAGTCTACGAGTGCATGGCTGCGTTGGGCTTGCCGCGCGATACCTTCATGCACGAAATGGGCGTCAGCCAGTTCGAGATCAATCTGCTGCATGGTGATCCGCTGCTGCTGGCCGACCAGACGTTCCTGTTCAAGCACCTGCTCAAGGAAGTTGCCCTCAAGCATGGCCTGAGCGTGGTGTGCATGGCCAAGCCGCTGGCGCATACGCCGGGCAGTTCGATGCATATCCACCAGAGCGTCGTCGAAATCAATTCGGGGCGTAACGTGTTCAGCGATGAGGCGGGGCAGGAGACGGCCACCTTCCGCCATTTCATTGCCGGTCAGCAAGCTTGCATGGCCGACTTCACCGCGCTGTTTGCGCCGAACGTGAACTCCTATCAGCGCTTGTGCCACCCTTACGCCTCACCGAATAATGCCTGCTGGTCCCATGACAACCGGGCGGCCGGCCTGCGCATTCCGTCCAGTCTGCCGGTGGCCCGTCGGGTCGAGAACCGCCTGCCGGGCGCCGATGCCAATCCGTATCTGGCGATTGCCGCAAGCCTGGCGGCTGGGTTGCATGGCATCGAGAACGGGTTGGAACCGAGTGCGCCGATCCAGGGTGAATTCCAAGTGCCGGACAATCTTTCGTTGCCGTGTACCTTGCATGCGGCCATTGAACGTCTGAAACGTAGCCAGTTGGCCAAGGAACTGTTCGGTGCGGAATTCATCGAAGGCTACATTGCTTCGAAGACTCTGGAGCTGAGCAGTTTCCAGGATGAAATTACTCCCTGGGAACGGCGTGTTTTAGCAGCCCAGGCCTGACGATCCGTCGACATCCGGCTATCGTTTAGCGATAGCCGATTCTCACTGCAAGGAGCCGCTCGGAACGCCGATGCGCCAAATCTGGAAATCCTTTCGAGCGCTGTATTTCGCCTCGCTGATGATGTTGATCGGCTCGGGCCTGTTGAGTACTTACCTGGGCTTGCGCCTGGCTGCCGATCATGTCGACAGCCTGTGGGTCGGTGCCTTGATGGCCGCCAACTACTTCGGCCTGGTGCTGGGGGGCAAGATCGGTCACCGGTTGATTGCCCGGGTCGGGCATATCCGGGCCTACTCGGCCTGTGCCGGGATTGTCGGCGCGGCGGTGCTGGGCCATGGCCTGATCGATTGGCTGCCGGCCTGGTTGTTCCTGCGGGTGATCGTCGGCCTCGGCATGATGTGCCAGTACATGGTGATCGAGAGCTGGCTGAACGAGCAGGCCGAAGCCAGGCAGCGCGGGTTGGTGTTCAGCGGCTACATGATCGCCTCTTACCTGGGGCTGGTGATGGGGCAACTGATTCTGGTCATGCACCCGGCGCTGGGGCTGGAGCTGCTGATGCTGGTCGCCCTGTGTTTCGCCCTGTGCCTGGTGCCCGTGGCCCTGACCCGTCGGATTCACCCTGCACCGTTGCATCCGGCGCCCATGGAACCACGGTTCTTTATCAAGCGCGTGCCACAGTCATTGAGCACCGTGCTCGGGGCAGGCCTGATCGTCGGTTCGTTCTACGGTCTGGCGCCGCTGTATGCCTCGCAGCAAGGGTTGTCGACGGAGCAGGTCGGCCTGTTCATGGGGTGCTGCATCTTTGCCGGGTTGCTGGTGCAGTGGCCGTTGGGCTGGCTGTCCGACCGCTACGATCGGGCTGTGTTGATCCGCAGTTTCGCTTTCAGCCTGGCTCTGGCGGCATTGCCGTTGGCGATCATGCCGCAGGTGCCGCTGGAGATTCTGTTTGTCGCCGGTTTCGTCTGTTCGCTGGTGCAGTTCTGCCTGTATCCGTTGGCGGTCGCGTTCTCCAATGACCATGTCGAAGGCGATCGCAGGGTGTCCCTGACGGCAATGCTACTGGTGACCTACGGCGTTGGCGCGAGCATCGGGCCACTGGTGGCGGGCGTGCTGATGAAGTTGTTCGGCAGCCAGATGCTTTATGCGTTTTTCAGTTTCTTCGCGTTGGTCCTGGTGTGGCGGATTCGCCCGAAAGCGGTGACCAACCTGCATCAGGTGGAAGATGCGCCGCTGCATCACGTGGCCATGCCGGACAACATGACGAGTTCACCGCTGGTGGCCTGCCTCGACCCGCGTGTTGACGAGCAGGTGGTGCAGGATCAGATGCACAGTCCGGTGAGTACCGGGCCAGAGCCTGAATCAGAACCTGAAACTGTCACCGAAACTGAAACCGATCAGCCGCCGGAAGATCCTGATACAGGGCGGGACCCAAACCTCAGCGAAGTCAGGCCTTAAATTCCGGGCACAAAAAAACGGGCAGCCACCGTAAGGGGCTGCCCGTTTTTTTGGCGCTCTGTCAGAGGTCGTCTTTGTCGAAGCGGCGGGCTTCGCGTTGCAACTGGTAGACGAAGCGTTCGACCTGACGCTGCACCAGTCCGCTCATGTTGTGGAAGCGAACGCCGGCGAAGGTGGTGGAAATCTTTTCTTCGAAGTGCAGATAACGCAATTCGACCGGAGCGGTCATTTTGCCAAAGGGCAGGTCGGCGCTGAAGCGGTCGTAAACCTGACCCAGTTGCAGGCTGCCAGTGATGTCGCCTTCGAAACGCAGTTTGCAGCCGGTCGCGGAAATATCCAGCAGTTTGCCGCAGATGGAGGCCTTGAGCTTTTCGCCGTCGAGGTTGACGTTGACCAGTTGTGCCAGCTTCAGTGCCGCACGGAACGCATTGCGGCGCTGGTGGTACACCACTTGATCGGGCAGGGCGCCGCGATAGCAGCGGCTGCCACCGGTTTCGTCGATGTTCAATTTACCGTTGCTTTCCCAGGCAATGCGCACGCCTTCGTGGAAGCCTTCGACCTTGAACGGTTCGCCCGCCAGCAGGTAGCGCTCGCCATCGCGTGGGATCATTTCGTCCAGGGCAATCATGTTGCTGTCACGGTCCAGATCCACCAGATAGCTCTGGAAGCGCTGGCTGCGCTCGTGGAACGTGATGATCAGCGGGTCATGGCTTTCGAGCAGCTGGCGCAGGTTGCCGGAGATTTCCAAGGGCGTGGAGAGCACCTTGGGTGGCTGCGGAGCATCATCCACGGTTAAGGCATTGGACACGGTTAATCAATCTCCAGACAAAATTTGACTACGGCTGGCCAGCATTTTGCCAGCATTTTTTGCGTCTTGGATAGAGCGGGCTCATCGAGCGGGCTAAGCCTGACTGAGCTGGCGTGGCTTGACAAGCTTGGAGAATGTTCCGCTGGCATCGTACAGCGCCGGGGTTTCACCGCCGGTGAGGATTTTCAGCTGGGTGGCCGTAGCGGCCTGCTGAGTGAGGATCGACTGACCGTTGTTGGCGTTGATGGCCTGGCACTGGGCCAGGAGATCGGTCAGCACGTCACTTTGCGCCAGCAACTGGTCGCCAATGCTCGACTGGCTGGCCAATTGCTCAAGACCGCCACGGTTGGTCGGCAGGTTGAGGCTGGCGAGAACTTCACTGCGCTTGCGGCCATGCTGTTCGAGCAGGACGACCAATGCCTGTTTCTGCGCCAGGATGTCCTCGAGCAATGGCATGTCGCGGCCATGCAATGCGAGGGACTCGGTCTGCAGCAATTCCAGCAAGTGTTGCGCTGGAGCAAAGTCGTCGGTGATCAGTTGCAGTAAATTAGTGTCGTGCATGGCTGGCCTTGGGTTTTAAGCGTCCAAAAGCCTGGCGCCGGCGTTGGCCTAGCGCTGGGCTTCGAAGTTGAGCAGTTTGCTGGCTACACGGTTGCTGTCGACCTTATAGCTGCCATCGGCAATCGCTGCTTTCAACTCGGCCACGCGGGCTTTGTCGACGGCAGGCTGATCGCGCAGCTTGTCAGTGACCTTCTGCAACTGTTGAGCCTCATCGCTGAGGTGTACCGATTCCCCGCTTTTGACGGTACCGGCCTGTTCGGCCGCGGACTCCAGCGCCGCGGATTTGCCGGCTTCGGCGCTTTCCTTGCTGGCGCTGGTACGTGTACTGCCCGTAAGGGACGAGGAGCTGTTCAAACGACTGAAATCGATGACCATGATAAAAAACCTCTGGGAATTTGGACGCTTGCCATGGTTTCGGCCATTCCCTGGAAAACTTTAGGTCCATTTATCAATGAACCTCGCGCGCGTCAGCGCTTGCCCTGCATGGAGCACAGTCTAGGGAACAGCCGCGGCAAGCGCCACATTCCGGTGAACCGAGAACCTTACATGGACACTTCCACCTGCCCCGGCGCCATGACCTGCGCCTTGATGACTCGCTGGGAGTTGAGGTTTTTCACCCGGATCTGTTCGCTCAGGCCGCCGTTTGACAGGGCTTCGCCCGGCATGCGCACGCTGAGCGTACCGCTGCGGGCGGTAATCACCACCTGATCACCCTTGCGGATGACCTCGGCCTGTTCGATGTGCACCAGAGTAATCACCTGGTCGGCGACCGTTGGTCGGGTCAGTCGCTGCCCGATCGCCTGATCAAGGGAGGTCAGGTAGCCCTGGCTGATCAGGCTGATATCGCGCTCGCGCAGGACCACGTCCCCGGGCTCGACAATGGCGGCGCGACGCAGTGGCCGGGCGGTGGTCACGACATCGCGAAACAGGCGGACTTGAGCGGGCACGAAGACGGTCCAGGGGGCGGCGCCCTCGCAGCGGACCTTGACCGTGACCCGTCCCAGCGGCTTGGGGCTCTCAAGGGTTGCTGTCAATTCCTTGTCGCACATGGGCATGTGCATGCGCGGATCGAGCGGGTTGACCTGAATCTCGTAGCGACCTTCCGTTTGACTGGTAGCCAGATAGTCTTCTACGGTGAATTCAAGAAAGCCCTGAGTGACGCCGATAAGCATGTCAGGCAAGGTAACCGCGTCAGCAAGGGCAGGGCTGCCAGCGTTGAACAGGCAAACAGCCGCCAGCACGCCGAGCAATTTGCGGCAGGGTGTGGTCAGGCGTCGAAAAAATGTCGGTTCTGTGTTCATAACGATTAAAAAAGCAAGCGCCGTGCCGTTTAGTGATGAAGGCGCGTCGCAACAACACTTGGCGTTGGTGTAGGAGTCTGGGCATGGCTGGTGTAATGGATTCGGTAAACCAGCGCACGCAACTGGTGGGGCAGAATCGCCTGGAGCTGTTGTTGTTCCGTCTCGACGGCCAGCAGCTGTACGGGATCAACGTGTTCAAGGTTCGGGAGGTGCTGCAATGCCCCCAACTGACGCTGATGCCCAAATCCAGTCCTGTCGTGTGCGGTGTGGCGAACATCCGGGGGGCGACCATACCGATCCTTGATCTGGCGATGGCGACCGGCTCCGGTGCTTTGAAGGACAAGAACAATCCCTTCGTGATCATCACGGAGTACAACACCAAGACCCAGGGTTTCCTGGTCCGCTCGGTGGAACGCATCGTCAACATGAACTGGGAGGAGATCCATCCGCCGCCCAAGGGCACCGGGCGCGATCACTACCTGACGGCAGTGACGCGGGTTGACAATCAGTTGGTCGAAATCATCGACGTCGAGAAGGTGCTGGCAGAAGTGGCGCCGACGCCGGAAGCGATTTCCGTGGGTGTGGTGGATGTCGAAACCCAGCACAAGGCACTTTCGTTGCGTGTGCTGACGGTCGATGACTCGTCGGTGGCGCGCAAGCAGGTCACGCGTTGTTTGCAAACGGTCGGCGTCGAAGTGGTGGCGTTGAACGACGGTCGGCAAGCGCTGGATTACCTGCGCAAACTGGTCGATGAGGGCAAGAAACCGGAAGAAGAGTTCCTGATGATGATTTCCGACATCGAGATGCCGGAGATGGACGGGTACACACTGACGGCGGAAATCCGCAACGACCCGCGCATGCAAAAGCTTCATATCATCCTGCATACTTCGTTGTCGGGGGTTTTCAACCAGGCGATGGTCAAGAAGGTCGGTGCCGATGACTTCCTGGCCAAATTCCGTCCTGATGACCTGGCATCCCGGGTAGTCGACCGGATCAAGGCTGCAGATATCAGCTAGGGGCCTGCACCCCTGGCAGTCAACACGATTTAAGAGGCGGCATCATTGTCTACGGGTAATTTGGATTTCGAACAGTTCCGGGTGTTCCTGGAAAAAGCCTGTGGCATTTTGCTCGGTGAAAACAAGCAGTACCTGGTCTCCAGCCGTCTCAACAAACTGATGGAACAGCAAGGCATCAAGTCTCTGGGGGAGCTGGTTCAGCGCATGCAGACCCAGCCGCGCAGCGGTTTGCGCGAGCAGGTGGTAGACGCCATGACCACCAACGAAACCCTGTGGTTTCGTGACACCTACCCGTTTGAAGTCTTGAAGAACAAGGTACTGCCCGAAGCGATCAAGGCCAGTCCCGGCCAGCGCCTGCGCATCTGGTCGGCGGCGTGCTCCTCAGGCCAGGAACCGTATTCGCTGTCGATGTCCATCGACGAGTTCGAGCGGGTCAATATGGGCCAGTTGCGGATGGGCGTGCAGATTGTTGCCACCGACCTGTCCGGCACCATGCTGACCAACTGCAAGACTGGCGAGTACGACAGCCTGGCCATCGGCCGTGGTCTGTCGCCAGAGCGCCTGCAGCGTTATTTCGACCCGAAAGGGCCGGGGCGCTGGGCGATCAAGGCGCCGATCAAGAGCCGGGTGGAGTTCCGTTCCTTCAACCTGCTGGACAGCTACGCGAGCCTGGGCAAGTTCGATATCGTGTTCTGCCGCAACGTGCTGATCTACTTCTCCGCCGAGGTGAAGAAGGACATCCTGTTGCGCATCCACAGTACGTTGAAGCCGGGGGGGTACCTGTTCCTCGGTGCTTCCGAAGCGCTGAACGGTTTGCCGGATCATTACCAGATGGTCCAGTGCAGCCCGGGGATCATTTACCAGGCGAAGTGATTTTTGCGGGTGTCATCGAAAAAGGGAGTCCTCATGGACTCCCTTTTTTTATGCCTGCCGATATCCCGCTAACAGCGCATACACCTGTAGGAGCGAGCTTGCTCGCGATGGTGTGTCAGCGGACACGGGTGTTGATCAATCTTGCATCGCGAGCAAGCTCGCTCCTACAGGGATGGCGGTGTCCTTTGGATTGGAGGAAGCGGCAGAAAAGCGGCATACGGCGGAAAACCGTTGCCGCTTTTCTGGCATTGCCGCGTTGCCATGACCGGCAAAGCCCCGGTTTCCGGGCTTTTTTGAATTGGCATGGGGCTTGCTAAGTTGATCCTACGAAAAATCAGGTCACCCGAAGGTTTCCCGACATGAGCATCAGCTTCGATAAAGCGCTCGGTATCCACGAACAAGCCCTGGGCTTCCGCGCCCAGCGTGCCGAAGTCCTGGCCAACAACATCGCCAACGCCGATACCCCGAACTACAAGGCTCGGGATCTGGACTTCTCGAAAGTGCTCGCCGAGCAGAACGAGAAAACCAAAAACGGCACGTTCGCCTTGAACATGACCAACAGCCGTCATATCGAAGCTGAAGGTCTGGGCAATGGCGATGAGTCGTTGCTGTATCGCACGCCGATGCAACCGTCGATCGACCAGAACACCGTGGATGCTCAGCTGGAGCAGTCGAACTACGCGGAAAACGCGATCGGCTTCCAGGCCAGCTTCACCCTGCTCAACAGCAAATTCAAAGGGCTGGTATCAGCCCTGCGCGGAGAGTAAGCCATGTCTCTATCCAGTGTTTTCAACATTGCCGGTAGCGGCATGAGTGCGCAGACCACGCGTTTGAACACCGTCGCTTCGAACATCGCCAACGCCGAGACCGTCTCGTCGAGCATCGATCAGACCTACCGCGCGCGCCACCCGGTGTTCGCCACCATGTTCCAGGGCGGCCAGAGCGGCGGCAGCGACTCGCTGTTCCAGAGCCAGGACGCTGCCGGGCAGGGCGTGCAGGTACTGGGTGTGGTCGAAGACCAGAGCAACCTCGAGGCGCGCTACGAGCCGAACCATCCGGCGGCCGATGCCAAGGGCTACGTCTACTACCCGAACGTCAACGTGGTTGAAGAAATGGCCGACATGATTTCCGCGAGCCGTTCGTTTCAGACCAACGCCGAAATGATGAACACCGCCAAAACCATGATGCAGAAGGTCCTGACCCTCGGTCAGTGATAAGGGGCGACTCAGATGAGTGTTACCGATTCCACCAGTGGTTTGAGCCTCAACGACATCCTGGCCAACTCCTCGATCAAGACCAACACCACGACTGACGGCCTCGCGTCGGCAGCCGGCAGCGCCACGGGCAACAAGGCTCTGGGCAAGGATGCGTTCCTGCAGTTGCTGGTGACCCAGCTGAAAAACCAGAACCCGCTGGAGCCCCAGGACAACGGCGCGTTCGTGGCCCAGCTGGCGCAGTTCAGTAGCCTGGAAGGCATTACCACGCTCAACAACACCGTGAGCGGCCTGGCCAGCAACTACAACTCGTCCCAGGCACTGCAGGCGTCGTCGCTGGTGGGCCGTTCGGTCATCGCACCGGGCGACAAGGCCGTGGTCGATACCACCAAGAGCCTCAGCGGCACGGTGGTGGTTCCGTCTTCGGTGGCGTCCGCCACCCTGAAGATCACCGACTCCAGCGGCAAGACCGTGCGCACCATCGACCTCGGTTCGCAGAAGGCCGGCAATGCCAGCTTCATCTGGGACGGCAAGAACGATGCGGGTGAGACGGTACCTGCGGGCACCTACACGTTCGGTGCCACCACCACGATCGATGGCAAGTCCGTCGCGTTGATCACCAACCTGCCCGCGACCGTCAACAGCGTGACCATCAGCCAGACCGGCGGTGAGTTGATGCTCAATCTGGCCGGGCTGGGCAGCGTTGCCCTGTCCAAAGTTCAAACCATTGGTATGTAGAGCCGACTAACACGGCACAAAGGAGTGATGATGTCTTTCAATATCGGCCTTAGCGGTCTCTATGCAGCCAACAAACAACTGGACGTGACCGGCAACAACATCGCCAACGTCGCGACCACCGGTTTCAAATCGTCCCGTGCAGAATTCGAAGACGTGTACTCGGCGACCCGCCTGGGCACTGGCAGCAAGACCGTCGGCAACGGCGTGCGCCTGTCCAACGTTTCCCAGCAGTTCGGCCAGGGTGACGTGAACAACACCGGCAACGTGCTCGACATGGGTATCCAGGGCAATGGCTTTTTTGTCCTGAGCAACAACGGCTCGCTGACCTACACCCGTGCCGGTACGTTCAAGACTGACAAGGACGGCTACGTCACCAACAGCGACGGCACTGCCCGCCTGCAAGGTTATGGTGTGGACTCCAACGGCAAGATCGTCAACGGCGTGCTGACCGACCTGCGGATCGATACCTCCAACCTGGCGCCGAAGTCCACCAACCTGGTTTCGTCGACCATCAACCTGAACTCCACGTCGCCGGTGATCGACCAGACAGTGGCTGCCAACAAGTTCGATCCGTCCAAGACTGCGACGTTCACCAAGTCGTTCAGTACCCCGGTTTTCGATACTCAGGGTAACCAGCACCCTATGGATCAATACATGGTCAAGACCGGGCCGAACACCTGGGATACCTACACCCTGATCGATGGTCGCAATCCTGACGGCAGCGATCCCAAGGTGACCGCGCCAATTCCTTCGACCATGACGTTCGACTCTTCCGGCAAACTGGTCTCGGTCAGCACGCCGGTGCCACCGACCGTGCCGCCAACCGTCCCGACACCCGCGCCGATCATCAGCAGCGACCTGAAAATCAGTAACTGGACGCCGGGTACCGTGACCAATGGCGTATGGACAGCCAACGGTGCTGCCGCCGACCCGGCCGGTGTGACCATTTCCATGGCCAACACCACCCAGTTCAACGCCGATACCGCACGTTCGATTCCTTCGCAGAACGGTTACGCCACTGGCCAGATCACCAACCTGACCATCGACGGCAGCGGCGTGCTGCTGGCCAACTTCAGCAACAACCAGACCAAGCCGATCGGCCAGATTTCCCTGGCCAGCTTCACCAACGAGCAAGGCCTGCAGCCGGTAGGTGGCACCAGCTGGAAAGAAACCTATGCGTCGGGCATCCCGGGCTACGATGCGCCGGAAACCGGCACCCTGGGGTCGATCGTTTCCAACTCTCTGGAAGAGTCCAACGTCAACCTGACCAACGAACTGGTCGACCTGATCAAGGCGCAGAGCAACTATCAGGCGAACGCCAAGACCATCTCCACCCAGAGCACCATCATGCAGACCATCATTCAGATGACTTGATGCTGGGTCGCGCTGTATGAAAAGCCCCTCGATAGAGGGGCTTTTTTG
This sequence comes from Pseudomonas sp. Pseusp3, assembly GCF_047304225.1. Classification (NCBI taxonomy): domain Bacteria; kingdom Pseudomonadati; phylum Pseudomonadota; class Gammaproteobacteria; order Pseudomonadales; family Pseudomonadaceae; genus Pseudomonas; species Pseudomonas sp. Pseusp3. The sequence continues at coordinate 25,651 of NZ_JBGLYV010000082.1, forward strand.
TGGCCTGAGGTTTGGTGTTGGATGTGATGCGCACCTGTAGGAGCGAGCCTGCTCGCGATGGACTAAAGAGCGCCGCGTTTAACCAGTCAGCACGCGTTATCGTTAGCGCCCATCGCGAGCGAGCTCGCTCCTACGGTCGATGGTGTTTATCCAGGAAAAACCTGGCCCCCTGTAGGAGCGAGCCTGCTCGCGATGGACTTAAGAGCGCCACGTTTAACCAGTCAGCACGCGTTATCGTTAGCGCCCATCGCGAGCGAGCTCGCTCCTACAGTCGATGGTGTTTATCCAGGAAAAACCTGGCCCCCTGTAGGAGCGAGCCTGCTCGCGATGGACTTAAGAGCGCCACGTTTAACCAGTCAGCACGCGTTATCGTTAGCGCCCATCGCGAGC